>CANTGP010000228.1 GCA_947653315.1 uncultured Lachnospiraceae bacterium | reverse complement strand
GTGGTGGAAGACCCGTTTTTTAACCGGATGACGGATATCACGGATGTACTTTAATCTCTGCTGCAACATGGACTATGCGGCGTCTGCCGGTATGCCGAAGCCGCCGGAGGCCTGGGGCGGGAACGGCGCCGGGAAAAACGCAGAACATACGGGAAAGGAAGGAACGGATGGATTTTGAACTGACGGCATCGATGATGTGTGCCAACTACGGCAATTTGGAAAAAGAAATATGGGAATTGGACTCAGGCGGTATCGATTCCTTCCATATCGATATTATGGACGGCCGTTTTGTCCCCAATTTTGCCATGTCTTTAAACGACATGAAATGTGTGGCGGGGAAGACGAAGAAGCCGCTGGACGTACACCTGATGATTGAGCATCCGAATAACAATGTCCAGTTGTTTTTGGACAACCTAAGGCCGGGCGATACGGTTTACATCCACCCGGAGGCGGAGTACCACCCGTCCACCACCCTGCAGAAAATCATCAATGCGGGCATGGTTCCGGGTATCGCCATTAATCCGGGGACAAGCGTGGAAACCGTGTATGAAATGCTGCGCATTGTAAAGAAAGTACTGATTATGACGGTGAACCCCGGTAATGCCGGACAGATGTACATGCCGTATGTGGGGAAAAAGATTACGCGCCTGCTGCAGTTAAAAGAGGAAATGGGGTTCCGGACTTATTGGGACGGCGCGTGCAGCGCGGAGAAGATACAGGTCTTTGCCCCGATGGGAATGGACGGTTTCGTGCTGGGTACGACGCTTTTATTCGGCAAAGGAAAACCGTACGGGGAAGTGCTGCAGGAAATCCGCCGGTATGCCGGCTGACGGTATGGCGGAGACGGGTATGCCGGACATGTCCGGTAAAACCCGGAAGGAGGGATATCCCAATCCGGGATACCGTGAAACAGGGAAACATGGAAACAGTGAAGCAGGGGACAATCATGAACATTGCGCTGATTTTGTCAGGGGGTACCGGAACCAGGCTTGGGGCGGATATCCCGAAGCAGTATATAGAGGTAAACGGCAGGCCGGTGATTTCCTACTGCATGGAGCGGCTGGCGGGACATCCGGGCATTGACGCCGTCCAGATTGTGGCGGCGGGGCAGTGGCAGGAAACGGTTTTGGCGTGCGCGGAGAAATACTGCGGACGGACTTTCCGTGGCTTTTCCCTGCCGGGTGAGAACCGTCAGCTTTCCGTTTACCATGGGCTTACGGATATCCTGCGCTATGCATCCGGGGAGGACGTGGTGATGGTGCATGATGCGGCAAGACCCCTGCTCTCCGCACGGATGATTACGGACAGTCTGAGCGCCTTGGAAGGGCATGACGGCGTCCTGCCGGTGCTTGCCATGAAGGATACCGTGTACCAAAGTACGGACGGGAAGAAAATCAGTGCATTGCTTGACCGGGGCAGCATTTTTGCTGGTCAGGCGCCGGAAACGTTCCGGCTTGGCAAGTACTATGAGGCGGTCGGGAGCCTGCTTCCGGACCGGATACGTTCCGTCAACGGCTCCTCGGAACCGGCAGTGATGGCAGGGATGGATATTGTCATGATTCCGGGGGACGAAGGAAACTTTAAGATTACCACGGCGGCGGATTTGGAGCGTTTCCGTGAAAGGGTCGGGCGGCAGGCGTGACGGGGAAAACGTGTGCGGAAATAGGGTGGAAGCGGAAAGGAGAAGCAGATGAAAGCATGGGTTTTACATGGGGTTGGCGATATACGCCCGGAGGAAGTACCGGTCCCGCAGGCGGCGGAAAGGGAGGTTTTGGTTGCGGTGAAGGCGGCAGGCATTTGCGGTTCCGATATCCCAAGGATATACGGGACGGGGGCGCATGTCCATCCGCTGGTGCCGGGGCATGAATTTTCCGGCGTGGTGGAAGCGGTGGGAGCCGGGGCGGATTCCAAATGGACGGGGAAGCGCGTCGGCATTTTCCCGTTAATCCCGTGCGGGGAATGCGCACCGTGCCGGAGGCGTCGGTATGAGCTGTGCAGACAGTACGATTACCTCGGTTCGCGCAGGGACGGCGGTTTTGCGGAATATGTCCGGGTACCCGAATGGAACCTGGTGGAACTGCCGGACCGTGTATCCTTTGCGGAAGCGGCCATGCTGGAACCGATGGCGGTGGCTGTCCATGCGATGCGCAGGCTCATGCCGGACAAGGACGCTGCGGTGGTGGTTTATGGGCTTGGCACCATAGGGCTGCTGCTTGTCCTGTTTTTGATGGATGCAGGAATCCGCCGTATTTTGGCGGTGGGAAATAAGGACTTCCAAAAACAGATGTTTCTTCAAACGGGGTTGGACGGCCGGTTCTATTATGACGGCAGGGATTCGGATGTGGACGGATGGGTGCGGGAACATACGGACGGTGCAGGAGCGGATGCGGTGTTTGAATGCGTCGGCAGGAATGAGACTTTTGCACGGGCGGTGGGACTGGCAGCCCCGGAAGGGAAGGTCTGCCTGGTGGGCAATCCCCTTACGGACATGACGCTTGGAAGGGATATTTATTGGAAAATCTTAAGAAACCAGCTTTTTATTACGGGGACATGGAATTCTTCTTATCTGCATGATTCCGGCGACGACTGGCATTATGTCCTTGACCGGCTTTCGGCGGGGTCCGTCCCGGACGGGGAAGGCATGGTAAAACGTCCCGGACGGATTGCGCCGGAAATGCTGGTGACACACAGACTGCCCCTGGATGAACTGGATTACGGACTGCACGTCATGCGGGATAAAACGGAGGATTACGTGAAAATCATGGCGGTGGGGCGTTAGCTATTTTTCGCACCCATGCCAGCTTTGAGGCGTTTTCGCACATGAATGTGCGAAAATTCCGAGGGTTGCAGCACCAAAATGCGCATATGCGCATTTTGTGTGCATCGCGAAGCGTGTTACAGACTGCCCATCATGCGGGATAAAACGGCGGTTGCCGGTTTATTTACAATTTACATATTTCAGACATAATGCTAAAATAATTCCATGGGCAAAGAATGCATGTGGGAGGTAAACGGAGAATGGCAAGGTATTTCAATACGGAAGGTTCCTGCAGACCGGAAGAACATTATATGGTAAGGCTGGACGAAAGGCTTGGGAAGATAAAAAGAACATTGGTTGACAGGAGGAAATATTTTGTCATTAACCGCGGGCGGCAGTATGGAAAGACGACGATGCTGAATGCACTGGAAAAATACCTAAAGGAAGATTATATTGTTTTGACATTGGACTTTCAGGAAATTGAAACGGCAGGTTTTGCAAACGGGGCGGTATTCTCACGGATACTTGCAAAAAAAACGGATGCGGCATTCCGTTATATAGAGGCAGAAGATAAAGAAAGAATGAGGGAATTGCTGCAGGATTTTATAAACGGTAATCCTGCTTACGGGTTGGACGGATTATTTGAATGTTTCAGCAGTATGTGTGAAATCAGTTCACGCCCGATCGTGTTAATGATTGACGAGGCAGACAGTGCGGGGAATCATCAGGTATTTTTGGATTTTTTGTCGCTGCTTAGGGCATATTACCTGAAACGTGATAAAATGCCGGTTTTTCATTCGGTCATCCTTGCGGGAGTATACAGCATAAAAAACCTGAAATTGAAGCTGCGTCCGGAAGCGGAACATCAATACAACAGTCCGTGGAATATTGCGGCTGATTTTGATATTGACATGAATTTTTCGCCGATGCAGATTTCAGGAATGCTGGAAGAATATGAAGATGATTACCATACGGGAATGGATATCCGCGCAGTGGCAGAAGAAATCTATGCGTATACGTCAGGTTATCCGGTGCTTGTATCCCTGATATGTAAGCGGATTGATGAAAAAATTGCCGGAAGTGCCGGGTATGAACATATGGGGAAGGCATGGACAAAAAAAGGAGTGAATCAAGCGGTAACGCTTATTTTAAGAGAAAACCAGCTTCTGTTCGAGAGCATGGCAAAACAGCTTGACACATATGAAGAACTTTACCGTATGACGGAAGATATTATATACCGTGGAAAACAGGTAACATACAGTCCGGAGCAGAAATCCATCAGCCTGGGAGTTATGTTTGGATTTTTAAAAGAAGAAAACGGACAAGTTGCCATTGCAAACAGGATGTTTGAAATGCGCCTGTTGAATTTGTTTATGGCGGAGGAAGCGGGAAGCGACGCGTATGTACAAGGCGGAATCGACCGGATTGGATTTATAAAAAACCATAGGCTTGATATGGATTTGGTTTTGAGAAAATTTGTTGATTATTTTACCGAAATCTGCAGCGGAAAAGATACCCAATTCATTGAAAAATATGGACGGAAAATGTTTTTGCTTTATCTTAAGCCAATCATTAACGGTACGGGAAATTATTATCTTGAGGCACAGACGAGGGACGAAAGGCGTACAGATGTTATCGTGGATTATTTGGGGGAGCAGTTTGTTGTCGAGTTGAAAATCTGGCATGGTAATGAGTACAATGAGAGAGGCAGGGAACAGCTTTTGGATTATTTGGAGTATTACCATAAAGATAAGGGGTATTTGCTTAGCTTTAATTTTAATAAGAATAAGAAAACAGGCGTAAGTGAGATTACGATTGGCAGTAAGACGATTGTGGAGGCGGTCGTATAAGAGCGCCTCCACAATCGTTTTACTGCTTGCCAATCAATACTTTTTTCCCGCGGAATGCGAAGCCGTATTTGCGGATGCGCTCCGCAGGAATTCCTTTGGCAATAAGGGAAGCCTGGTAATTTTTTTCTTCTATCTGCCGGAGGGCTTCCCGTACCGTATCGGACAGTTCATTTTCCCCGTCTTCCTGTATTTTAAATTCCAAAAGGATGGCATCCTCCTGGCGGTTCCTTGGCTCCAGCATGACATCATAATGCCCGAAGCCGCTTTCCCTGTTGGAAGTAACGAGATACCGGTCATGCAGGTCTACAATCATTCCCAGCACAAAGCCGTGGTAAAACCGTTCCGGTTCTTCTTTGGATGGATTTGGATCATCTTACGGAACATGGATTTGACCTCAAAATTGGTCAGTTCCAATTCATAGTATTCCTTCCAGTTGTCAAATGGGGAGGCATATGCTTCATATTTTTTTATTTTCAGGTATCCGCTGGCAAGCAGGAGACTCCATACCGCCTGTTCGTCCGTGTCTAACAGGTCAAATACAATCTGCTCGTCAATTTCTGCCCGGATGGTTCCGCCCCGCAGCAGGACTTCAAAATCTTCCTTGACGTTCCGGGAACCTTCACGTATCAGTTTTCCCACAAGACTGTTGCTGCTGGTGTTTGCCCAGTAAGTGCCTACTTTTCGTTCATCAAGAAAACTAATGATGGACCAGGGATTGTAGATATCCGTTGTATTTCCGAAGGAAAAACCGTCATACCAGTCTTTCAGCATAATCCTGTATTGTTTTTGATATATCAAAAAGGTGGTTGCCTGCCCT
>CANTGP010000227.1 GCA_947653315.1 uncultured Lachnospiraceae bacterium | reverse complement strand
AATCACGCCCATGACGGATTCCAACACCTTCAGAGGGTTGGTTTCCTCATAGTCCTTTTTGTATATTTCATGGAAAAAACAGGAATGGCTTCCGGTATGGCATGCCGCGCCCACCTGGGAAACTTTCGCCAGTATGGTATCCATGTCACAGTCCGCCGTCAGCGATTTCACATACTGGAAATGCCCGCTGGTATTCCCCTTAATCCAAAGTTCCCCACGGCTGCGGCTGAAATAAGTCATTTTTCCGGTGCGGATGGTGGTTTCGTAAGCCTCCCCGTTCATGTAGGCAACCATGAGTACTTCATCCGTTTTGTAATCCTGTACCACCACCGGTACGTGCCCGTCAGAATTCTTCTTAAAATCCGACCACTGGTATACGGATTCCAATGTATTGACCTTAATCCCGTTTCCCTGGCACAAGGACTTGATGGCAGGCAGTTCCTTTGCGTTTTCATCTATGGCATACCCCGTAATGCCGCCGATAACGGGATACGACAGAATTTCCATCAGCTTATCCAAAGAAACTTCCGGCAGAAGCGCCATTATCTTCGCCTCACCGTCCCATTGATCCACGCTTCCCCTTAGGGCGGAAGCCTTCACGAGAATCAGTTCATCCACATAGTCTTCAATCAAGTCCATATGTTCCATGATGGTTTCCGTATCCGCATAACATGCCGCAATTTTCTCCTTGCCGAATTTCTTGGAAACCTCCTCCGTAATAGCAATGTTTCCCTGTTTGGAATAATTGAGCGCCGCTTTTTTGCAGCCGGCGTACAGCAGCTTTTTGATGTCTTCCATGCGGTGTACGTTACCTGCGCCGGTGACGGGAACCTCCGTTTCGTTACAGATTTTCTTTATGGTATCCAACGCCTCCTCATGCTCCGCATCCCCGTTGGACAAATCGAATACCAAAATTTCGTCCGCATTATTGTCACTGTAAAATTTGGCAAGCTGTACCGGATTGGTATCCACCACCGTGGTATCCTTAAAATCCCTTACCGCGTTTCCTTTATACAGATAAATGCAGGGTACCAACCTCTTATACTGACTGCTCATTCGTAATTCTCCTTTCCCTTCTCCGTATTCCTTTGTACCGTCCGCAAATCCAAAACCCGCTCCATAAGCAAACCCTGCCGGATGAGTTTCCCGCCGTCCGGCATAGCCTTTTTCTTACAGGCTTCCCTTTGTACTGAGGACTTCCGTAATCCTTGCGTCTTTCGACACCGCCTCATCCAGCGCCTTGGCAAACGCCTTAAAGGCAGCCTCCGACATATGATGGTTATTGATGCCTGACAGCATCTTTATGTGCAGGTTCATGCCTGCGGCATAGGAAACCGCGTAGAAAAATTCCCGGATTAACTCCGTATCCAGTTCCCCGATTTTTTCCGCCGTAAACCCGCACTGGTAGTCGAAATAAGGCCGTCCGCACAAATCGACGGCGCAAAGGGCAAGCGCGTCGTCCATGGGCAGGAGAAAGGAACCGTATCTTTTAATCCCCACCTTGTCCCCCAGCGCTTCCCGGATTGCGGTACCGAGCACGATTCCTGTATCCTCCACGGTATGGTGTCCGTCCACTTCCAAATCCCCTTCCACCTTCACCCGCAGGTCAAAAAACCCGTGTTTGGCAAACCCTTCCAGCATATGGTCAAAAAAGCCGATTCCCGTGTCGATGCTGCCCTTCCCGGTACCGTCCAAATCCAACTCAACCGAAATATCCGTTTCCTTCGTCCTGCGCTTTACCTTTGAACGCCTGTTCTTTATTTCCCCGCTTCCGATTCCGCTTCCGATTCCGTTTCCAGATTCCGTATCCTGTCTGCTGTCCTTCATGGAAAATAAACCTCCCGTCCATTCCTGCTTTTATTCCCGCTTTTATTCCTGCTGCCATTCCTCCTGCCAAAACCGCAAACCCTATTCAAACCGCACGCGGATGGAATTGGCATGTGCCGTCAGCCCTTCGCTTTCGGCAAACCGCTCGATATCCGCATGGACGGACTCCAAAGCCTCCCTGGAATAAGAAATAATGCTCGTCTTTTTCATAAAATCATCCACGTTTAACGGAGAGAAAAATTTCGCCGTCCCGTTGGTCGGAAGAATATGGTTCGGTCCCGCAAAATAGTCGCCCAAGGGCTCGGAAGAATATTCCCCAAGGAAAATTGCCCCGGCATTTTTGATTTTCCCCATGATTTCATAAGGATTCCTTGTCAAAATCTCCAAATGTTCCGATGCGATTTCGTTTGCCGCTTCCACCGCCTCCTCCATGGTATCCGCCACGAGGATATAGCCGTAATTATCCAGGGATTTCCCGATGATTTCCTTACGGGAAAGTTCCCCAAGAAACAAATCCACCTCGCGTCCCACTTCTTCCGCCAGCTTCCCGTCCGTGGTTATGAGGATGGCGCTTGCCATTTCGTCATGTTCCGCCTGGGACAGCAAATCCGCCGCCACGTAACGGGGATTGGCCGTTTCGTCTGCAATGACCAGTATTTCACTGGGACCTGCAATGGAATCAATGCTCACATGCCCGAAGCAGGCTTTTTTTGCCAGCGCCACGAAAATATTGCCGGGACCCGTAATCTTATCCACCTTCGGAATACTCTCCGTGCCGAACGCCATCGCCGCAACCGCCTGGGCGCCGCCAACCTTGTATATTTCATCCACGCCCGCAATATCCGCCGCAACCAAAGTTCCGGCATAAACTTTCCCGTCCGCTCCGGGAGGCGTTGTCATAACGATTTTCCCGACCCCTGCCACCTTCGCCGGAAGCACGTTCATAAGTACGCTGGAAGGATATGCCGCCTTACCGCCCGGAACATAAACCCCCGATATGCCGATGGGCGTTATTTTCTGTCCCAGCATGGAGCCGTTTTCTTTTATGTCAAACCATGAATTATGTTTTTGTTTTTCGTGGAAAGTGCGGATGTTTTCCGCAGACTTCCTCATAACCTCCACCAATTCCGAATCCAATGCCGCATAGGCTTCTTCGATTTCTTCCCGTGTCACCCTAAGCGTCCCGGCAGTCATTTTGCAATGGTCAAATTTCTCCGTATAGGCAAATACCGCTTCGTCCTTTTTCTCGCGGACGTCTTTTACAATCTGCGCCACCACCGATTCAAATTCCCCGTAATTATCCGGGCTTCTTTTCAAAAGGCTGTTTAACAGGTCCTTTTTCGTTTCCGCCGTTAGTTTAATGGTTCTCATCCCGTCCTCCTCCTAACTTTCTTTCCCGCGTCCGTCAGATATGCTCCCGCACATCGTGAATCAGCTTCTTAATCCGCTCCGTCTGCATCTGCATACTCACCTGGTTGACGATCATCCGCGCGGATAACGGGCAGATTTCCTCCAAAACGGTAAGCCCGTTTTCCTTTAACGTGGAACCGGTCTCCACGATGTCCACAATTACGTCCGACAATTCCACCATCGGCCCTAACTCCACCGAACCGTTTAACTTGATGATATCCACCGTTTGGTGCTTTTTGTTATAAAAATAGTCCTTGGCGATGTTGGGGTATTTGCTCGCCACCCGTATCATCTCATGGTGCTGCAAAAGCTCCCTTGCGCTTTCCGGTCCGCACACGCACATCCTGCATTTGCCGAACCCCAAATCCAGCACTTCATATACCCTCCGGTTTTCTTCCATAACCGTATCTTTCCCAACGACCCCGATGTCCGCCGCACCGTATTCCACATAAGTGGGAACGTCCGGTCCCTTAGCCAAAAAGAACCGCAGTTTCAATTCTTCGTTGACAAACACTAACTTCCTGGAATCCTTATCCTTCATCTCCTCACAGGTAATCCCGATTTCCTCAAACAACTGGAGCGCTTTCTTCGCCAAACGTCCCTTTCCCAGGGCAAATGTAAGGTAACGCATATCTTCACTCATTTTATGTATAATCCTTCCTTATATAATACCGCCGCGGAACCTACCGTACCGGGCGCAGCACGACTTTTTGCCCCAAGCGGCGCAGTTCCTTCGCCTGCTGCAAGGCTTCCCCGTAACGTTCCGGCGTATATTCCACTACCTTTGCCGCACCTCCTGTTTCCACCGCTATGTTCTGCCTGCCAAGTGCCGCCATCAGGTCGTCCATTACCACCACAAACCCGATGGCAGGGGCCTCTTTACCGAAACGCCCCAAAAGGGTATCGTAACGCCCGCCTTTCACCAGGGCATCGCCCACGCCGTAAGTATAAGCCTTATAAATCACGCCCGTATAATAATTATACTTGCTAAGCATCCCAAGGTCAAAGAAAATATATTTCTCCACACCGTACAGACACAGCACCCCATACAGCTTTTCCAGCCGTTCCACTGCCTGTTTGGAACGGCTGATGCCCTCCGCCAGCCTTTTCGCCTGCGCCAAAGCGTCGGAGGAACCGAACAAATCCGTAACCTTCAAAAGAATGTCCCGGTATTCCGCCCCCACGTCCTTCCCGAGCAGCAGTTCCTCCGCACCGAAATAATTTTTGCCGGAAATATACTCCCGCAGTTCCAGTTCCGTTTCCTCATCCAGTCCTGCCGCCGCGCAGATTCCCTTAAAATACTCCACGTTGCCGATGCTTAACTGGAAATCCCGAAGCCCTGCCGCCAGCAGTGATTCAATGACCAACGCCGCCATCTCCGCGTCCGCCTCCACGGACCCGTCGCCGATTAACTCCGCCCCCATTTGGGTCACTTCCTTCAGTTTACCCTGCAGGCTGGACGTATTGGTAAACGTATTCCCCAAATAGCAGAACCGGATCGGCACATCCTCCTCCATAAAATACTTCGCCGCACACCGCGCCATGGACGGCGTAAAATCCGGCCGCAGCACAAGCGTGTTTCCCTCCTTGTCAAAAAATTTGTAAAGTTCACGGGAAGGCGTCGTCCCCACCTCCCTGGAAAATACGTCAAAAAATTCAAACGTGGGCGTTTGGATATCCTCATACCCGTATCCCCGCACCGTCTCCATCATCCGATTCTCCACCGCCAGTTTCCGCGCGTATTCCTCCCCGTAAATATCCCGCACCCCTTCCGGCGTATGTACCAGTTTCTTGCCCATTTTTCCATCCTTTCCTTACTTTCCTTATTTTGTTACATCATTTATTACTATATTCCCGCGGGCAACGAGTCAAGCAGCCGCACCCGTGCGGATATTTGACGACTGCCGCGAGGGTCAATACCCACACACCGCAGATGTGCTGCGCTCTGCAGCGTCGGAAGATTGATGCCCCGTTGCTTACAGCGGTGTTGTTGACTATTTCGTTACCCCGTCGTTAATAGATATTGGCACTTCGTTACGTTAACGTGCTAATTCGTTATCATGCTATCACGGCAAACTAACGATAGTATACTCCAAGACCAAAGACTTGTCAAACCATTTCTTTAAATCCCACCGGAAGCAGGTAACAGACAATATGTAATGACCCCACATTTGTAATCCCGTGGATTT
>CANTGP010000226.1 GCA_947653315.1 uncultured Lachnospiraceae bacterium | reverse complement strand
CCGCGTCCCGTCTACCCATTTTCCTGCGGCAGCCATACCACCGTATAGCCCAGCCTGCGCACCCGTCTGCCAAATTCCAAACACTGCCGGAGCCTTTCCGCCCCGTCCCCCTCAATGGCCGTAATGTCAAACCAGCCGTCCCGTCCCTCACGGTACGGCACCCCGAACACTTCCCCGAACACCTGCCAAAGTTCCTTCCTGACACGCATACGGCGCAAATCCGCCGCATAAACTTCCCGGTGCAGCGCCGCCCGGTGCATATAACCGTCAAAATGTTTATACAATCCCCGGTATAACACGTTTCCCTTTCTGTCATACGCGCCGCCGCAAATTCTTCCCCCCCAATCAAAAACCGGTCCCGCAGCCACGCCCACGTCTTTCCGCTGGGCAAAAATGCCTCCGTCATATGCAATCCGGTAAAAGCCCAAATGTTTCGTATGTCCGACGGTTCCTTTCCAATTCCTGTTCCTCAAAAAATCCTCCAGCGCCCGTCTTCCGGCTTCATAAGCGTAACGCTTGCTCTCCGGGTTTTCCGCCGTGGACGCGCTGTGGCACCGCCAATGGTAAAGCACTTTGGGAACATGGACTACCGCGTTCCTTCCCGCTTCCCGTCCATCTCCCCCATACAGCAGCTTCCCGACTGCACGCAGTACCATATCATAGTCCTGTGCCCCGTCATATTCCCGGCGGAACTTTAGCTCCTGCATCAGTTCCCGCTTCATTACCGTGAAATGGCAAATGTAATTATTGGACAGCAACAAATCCACATCCAGCCCCGGTTTCCAATGGGGCTCATAAAATTCCGTCATTTCCCCGTTGCACTTATCTTCATCGGAATACAGCAGCCATGGCGTATCCGCACTTATCCTGTTTTTATCATTTTCATTTCCTTCCGGCTGCTTTCTGCCTGTCCTGTTGATGGCATATGCCATTTCGTACAGGGCATCGGGTGTCAGTACGTCATCATGGTCGAGCAGCCCGACGTAATCGCCCTGTGCCGCTTCCAGCGCACGGTTGGTATTTTCCGATATTCCTTTATTATCCGGCAGGGAGAGATAACGGATTCTGCCGTCCGTATAAGTTCGTACCACGTTCTCCACCCGTTTCGAGCGGCTGGCATCGGCAATAATGAGTTCCAGATTTCCGTAACTCTGCCCCAGCACGGAATCCATCATTTCCCGCAGGTATTCTTCCTTCGTTTCATAGGCGGGAACAAGAATGCTGAACCGGCAGGGATAACGTTTCCCTTCCGCTTTCTGTTTTTCCAGCACATCCCGCTCCGGCGCCCGGTAACAATAAGAAGAAATCCCCTCCCCCATGAGCATCCGCTCCAAAACCGCATAAAACGTGTCCGCCACGCCGTTTTTCTTCAAATAATAATAGGCTTTCCTTAAATTGTTCCTGTTTCCCTTTTTTCTTGTTTTCATTATCCGCCTTATATATGAAAAAATTATCCTGCGCCAATGTATCAGGAATTAATTATTAGTATTTCGTATTATGGTTTTCCTTATCCGTATCCCATGCCCTTTTTGAAAAGGGGAAGAAACCCGTTTTTACGCGGGTTCCTTCCCTCATTCCATACGACATATGTTTTTATCCGTTTTTGAATCTTAAATATGGGCTTTCAACGCTTCGGTCAGTTTTTCCACTTTTGCCTGCGCATCCTCAAGGCTTGTTCCCTTTACTCCCATGTAGAATTTTAACTTCGGTTCCGTACCGGAAGGACGGGCGCAGCACCAGGAATCATTGGTCAAATCAAAATAAAGCACATTGGACTTCGGAAGCCCCGTTTCCCTTTCCTCCCCGGTTTCCAGGTTTACCACTTTGCCGCTGTCATAATCCCTTACTTCCACTACTTTCAGCTCGCCAAATTCCTTAGGCGGGTTTTTCCTTAATTTATCCATAATTTCCGCAATCTGTTTGGAGCCTTCGATGCCCTTTAACGTGATTGCGTACTGTGTCTCCTTGAAATAACCGTATTTCTCATACAGCTCCAACATCTGGTCCCATACGGTCTTACCGTTCTTCTTGCACCATGCCGCCATTTCGCACAGACACATCACCGCTACCACGGCATCTTTATCCCTGGCATGGGTTCCGGCAAGACAGCCGTAACTTTCTTCCAAACCGAACACGTAATGGTTGGAACCGCTCTCCTCGAACCATTTAATCTGCTCGCCGATGTATTTAAAACCGGTCAGTACTTCGATGCATTTCACTTTATAATCATCGGAAATCGCTTTCGCCATGTTCGTGGTCACGATGGTCGTTACCAATGCGGGATTTTCCGGCATGATTTTTTCCGCCGTCCTCTCCCTTAAAATATATTCCGCAATGAGCATACCGGACATATTTCCCGTAAACGGAATATATTCCCCGCTCTTGGTATCCAGCGCGTAAATACCGAGTCTGTCCGCATCGGGATCGGTAGCAAGGACGATATCCGCGTTCTTTTCCTTCGCCAGTTTCAGCGCAAGGGTAAATGCCTTCGGGTCTTCCGGGTTCGGGTATTCCAATGTGGTAAAGTTTGGATCCGGCATTTCCTGTTCCGGTACCACAAATACATGTTTAAAACCGAGTTCGGAAAGAATACGGCGAACCGGCACATTTCCCGTCCCGTTGAAAGGGGAATATACAATCTTCATGTCATCCGCCATTTCCTTAATGATTTCCGGGTGGATAATCTGCTTCTTCAGTTCCGCCATGTACGCGTCGTCGATTTCGGCGCCGATTACCTGATAAAGACCGGCTTTTACCGCCTCATCCTTGTCCATGGTCTTTACTTCATGGTAATCCGTTACGTTCTTCACTTCCGTAATGATTTCCTTATCCTTCGGCGCCGTTACCTGTGCGCCGTCTTCCCAATACGCCTTGTAACCGTTGTATTCCGGCGGGTTATGGCTTGCGGTAATCACAATACCGGAAATACATCCCAGCTTCCGCAGCGCAAAGGACAGTTCCGGCGTAGGGCGCAGCGCGTCAAATACATATGCCTTAATGCCGTTTGCCGCAAGGCAGAGAGCCGCTTCATCCGCAAATTCCGGTGACTTCCTTCTGGAATCGTAGGCAATGGCAACACCCTTCTCCTTGCCGCCCTGCTTCACGATATAGTTCGCAAGCCCCTGTGTTGCCTTGCGCACCGTATAGATATTCATACGGTTTGTTCCGGCGCCGATGACACCCCTGAGTCCTCCGGTACCGAATTCCAGTTCCTTGTAGAAACGGTCTTCAATCTCTTTTTCGTCACCTTTGATGGCTTCCAGCTCTTTCTTCGTATCTTCATCAAAATACGCATCACTTAACCAAAAGTTAAATTCCTCCATGTAGCCCATGTTTTGCTCCTCCTGTTTATATAGTTTGCCGACGCTTATATCATACCATATTTTTCCCTGCTTTTAAAGTGTAATGTCACGAAAATCCTCTTTGGGCACCGTTCCGGTTATTCTTCTTGCATTGCCTGGTCCAGCGCTTCCTGAATCGCTTTTAGCAATACTTTGGATGTATGCTTGCTTTCCTCCTCATAAGAAAAATCATCCAATGACTGTTTCTCATAAATATGCTGGACAATCTGGTCAAACGTAGGTTGGAGAAGCGGATACATCGTCGCGACAGCCTCGTCCAAATTTCCCATGGAAATGGAATTGATGCGGTTCTCATCCACTTCCACCCTTATCTCCACGTTATTGTCATTGAGTGCCAGATTTGTCGTGTATACCCCAGGGGTATATTTTCCCTTTTTACCCTCCGCTTCCCCCGCGCATCCCGGCAAACATAATGCCGTAACGAGTACCAGTAGTAAGAGCTGCTTTTTCAATCTGCTTTTTATTATTGCTTCCATTTTCCATTTCCTCCTTAGGGTAATCCCCTCCGTTTATCATTTTACCAGCATATCACAAAGTCCCCTCCCCCCACAACATTTCCGTATGTTTTCCCGATTATAGGCTGACTGTCGGTAATATCCCCTGAAAGTCTTAGTAAATTCGGAAAATAAAAAATACTGCCAAGAAGGAACTTCCTGTTCTGCCAAACCTGTCTTTTATGCATTTGCATACAAAATACTTTCCGCTTCCATAAACTCATCTTCGGTATAGCCGCAAGACATAATCTGCTCCTTTGTCAAATTTGCCTGAATCATCCGCTCAATAGCATGAATCCGTTCTTTTTTTATCCCCTTTTCAATGCCCTGCTTCATTCCCTGTTCGATTCCCTGTTTCATTCCCTCTGCAATCCCCTGCTCCATAATAGTTACCGACCAATTACACATAGTCTGCATCCTCCCTTCCAGTCCCGTTGTCATTATCATTCCATACTGTTGCGTAAGCATCCGTTTCTTTTCTTCCACACTTGTCTTGGAAATCAGCTTCTCCAGCATGGAAATCAATATATTTTGGGAATCCTTTACCGTTTCCCCGCTTCTGATGCGGATGATGATACCGCGCATCAAGTCTATGTCACATGGACTTACCTTATTTCCAAAAACGGTATTCCTGCTGAGGTTAATCTCCTCAATGGATTCCCCTCCCTCTTTGCTATCCAGGCATAACCAAATACTCCTTACCTTTTTTAAGTTATCGTAATCGCTGTGATAAAATTCGGTCTGTTTCTGTGCGGAAACCATCCGTGCAAGATAAAATATAATCCTGTTCTCCAAATGATATCCTAATTTACCGGAATCCGACGTCCTTTGTGCCTCTAAATTTATTAAAAAATTTCATTTCCGCTTGTCTGTGATATGCGGAAAAACGGATATCATAAAAGATTTTCCCCTCGCCGGGAATATTGTCTTCCGTGCCGGATGCGTTTACGCGTCCCATGTTGGAAAGTCCTGCGTCCAACGGTTTTGTCCCGACCTCAATATCTTCACCAATACTGTCCATAATATCCCCGACCGACATATCCTTAAACTCCTGAACGGCATATTTTAAAATCCATGCCAATATTTGCTTATCTGCAAGCAGGAATTTGATGTTCGTATCATAGGCGCTTGCGTCATTTGACGCCTCGACCGCCTGTGCTAAATTCGTATCTGCCATTTTTCTTCCTTTCTTTTATTTTTGTTGGTGTTATCTGCATTCTAATGGCTGACTTTTTTACCCGTGAAATCCCTGTTGCACTGTTTTTATTATACTTTACTTATGTAATAATATCAACATTTCCACTCCTGGTTTTATTTCCATGTCTTTGGAAAACGGAAAAAAGGATTGCTAATGCAGTAGAAATGTATGTCTTAAAACAGGGAAGTGGAAGAAATTTACCAAACGGAACCATTGGTATAATAAAGAATCTGTGTATTAGCGTTTTTGTAATGGAGTATTGGGAAAGTAACCGATTAGACTGAAATGTTATGTGCGGGTGCGGACGCATGGACGGGAGTTTTTTGCGGGGCAGCGGCAGCGGGATTGCCTGTCCCGGTTTTCCGTGCACTTTTTCCGCGAGCAACGA
>CANTGP010000225.1 GCA_947653315.1 uncultured Lachnospiraceae bacterium | reverse complement strand
AAGATGACACATATTTTTATCATAAAGGGAGGCAGAAGATTATGGAGATGAAAAACAGGTACCGGGATGTGATGGTAAAAGAGTTGGATGAGTCCTATATCGGTAAAACGGTGCGGGCAGCGGGCTGGGTGGAGAATATCCGCGATCATGGCGGCGTGTCTTTCGTGGATTTGCGGGATATGTACGGAACGCTGCAGGTGGTGGTGCGGGATGCACGGCTTTTAAAAGGGATTGCAAAAGAGCTGGTAAAGGAAATTTCGGTTTCGGTGGAAGGCGTTATCCGGCAGAGGGACGAGGAAACTTATAACCCGAAGATACCAACGGGAACCATAGAGCTGGAAGCGGGCTCCATCGATATTTTAGGCAGGGTTTACGGGCAGCTTCCCTTTGAAGTGATGACTTCCAGGGAGACGCGGGAGGAAGTCCGGCTGAAATACCGTTATTTGGATTTGCGCAATAAGAAAGTGAAGGATGCCATTATTTTCCGTTCGCAGGTAATCGCTTATCTGAGAGAGAAAATGACGGAGCTCGGATTTTTGGAAATCCAAACCCCCATCCTCTGTGCGTCCTCGCCGGAAGGGGCTAGGGATTATATCGTTCCTTCCAGGAAGTATAAAGGAAAATTTTATGCTTTGCCGCAGGCACCCCAGCAGTATAAGCAGTTATTGATGGTGTCGGGGTTTGACCGGTATTTCCAGATTGCTCCCTGTTTCCGGGATGAGGATGCCAGGGCGGACCGCTCGCCCGGTGAATTTTACCAGTTGGATTTTGAAATGAGTTTTGCCACGCAGGAGGATGTGTTCCGTGTGGGGGAGGAAGTACTCTCGGCAACGTTTGAAAAATTTGCACCGGAAGGATTTACGGTGACAAAAGCGCCGTATCCGGTGATCGGTTACCGGCAGGCAATGCTGGAATTCGGCACGGATAAACCGGATCTGCGCAACCCTCTGCGTATCATGGATTTGACGGCGTTTTTCCAGGAATGTACTTTCAAACCCTTTATCGGGAAAACGGTCAGGGCGATCCGGGTACGGGAACGGATGTCCAAAGGATTCCATGAAAAACTGTTATCCTTTGCGGTTTCCCTTGGCATGGGCGGTTTGGGGTATTTGGAAGTGGAACCGGATTTGTCCTATAAGGGTCCCATTGATAAGTTCATTCCGGAGGAGAAGAAAAAAGAGCTTTTGGATTTGGCAGGGCTTGGCGCCGGGGATACCGTCTTTTTCATTGCGGACAGGGAGGAGCGGGCGAACTATTATGCCGGACAGATACGGGTGGAACTTGGGACGAGATTGGATTTGTGTGAGAAAAACGCTTACCGCTTCTGCTATGTGAATGACTTTCCGATGTATGAGCTGGATGCGGAAACGAAACAGATCGGGTTTACCCATAACCCGTTTTCCATGCCGCAGGGAGGCTTAAAAGCGTTGGAGGAGGAAAACCCGTTGGATATTTTGGCATACCAGTACGATATCGTCTGCAACGGCGTGGAGCTGTCCTCCGGCGCGGTGCGCAACCACGATATGCAGATTATGGTGAAGGCGTTTGAAATTGCGGGATATGACGAGGAAACGCTGAAAAAGAAATTCGGGGCGCTTTACCAGGCATTCCAGTTCGGGGCGCCGCCCCATGCGGGCATGGCTCCGGGGGTGGACCGTATGCTCATGCTGTTGCGCAATGAGGAGAACATCCGTGAGGTAATCGCTTTTCCCATGAGCGGTTCGGCGCAGGACTTAATGTGCGGCGCACCGAATGACGTGACGGAAAAGCAGCTTAGGGAAGTGCATATTAAGGTCAGGGATTAGACGGTTTGGATTTGTCCCGTAAGGGGGAAAGGCGGTAAGGAAATGGCGAATATCATTAGTGACGAGACCATAGAGTATGTGGGGATTTTGGCGAAACTGGAGCTTTCGGAGGAAGAAAAGGAAGCGGCGAAGAAGGATATGGGGCGGATGCTTGACTATATTGACAAGCTGGGGGAACTGGATACCGAAGGCGTGGAACCCATGTCCCATGTGTTTGCGGTGCAGAACGTGTTCCGTGAGGACGTGGTGACGAACGGCGATATGCGGGAGGAAATGCTGCAAAACGCGCCGGGGGAAAAGGACGGGATGTTTATGGTTCCCCGCACGTTTGAATAAGGAGGATGGACGGATGGATTTGCGGAAATTGACGGCGGCAGGGCTTGCCGCGAAAATAAAGGCAAAAGAAGTTTCGGTCATGCAGGCGGTACAGACAGTGTTTGACGTTATGGAAGAATGGGAGGGATTGTACCACTGTTATGTGACGGTGGACCGGGAAGCCGTCTTAAGAAAGGCGGAGGAAATCCAGCGGTGTATCGGCAGCGGGGAACTGACGGGACCGCTGGCGGGTGTTCCCGTTGCGGTAAAAGATAATTTATGTACCAAGGGGCTGTTAACCACCTGTTCCTCGAAAATCCTGGGCAACTTTATTCCGACCTATACGGCGGAAGCGGTGCGGAATCTGGAAAAGGCGGGGGCGCTTGTGATCGGGAAAACGAATATGGACGAATTTGCCATGGGCTCCACTACGGAAACCTCCGCTTACGGCGTTACGCGCAATCCATGGGATGCGGACCGGGTTCCGGGCGGATCTTCCGGCGGATCGGCGGCGGCGGTGGCGGCGGAAGAATGCTTTGCCGCCCTTGGTTCCGATACGGGCGGTTCCATCCGCCAGCCGGCATCTTTCTGCGGGGTGGTGGGCATGAAGCCGACTTACGGGACGGTTTCCCGTTATGGGCTGATTGCCTACGGTTCTTCCCTGGACCAAATCGGTCCCATCGCCAAAGACGTGACGGACTGTGCGGTTTTGCTGGAGGCAATTGCGTCCCATGACGAGAAAGACTCCACTTCCGTGCCCAGGAAAGACACGGATTTTACTTCCGCACTGACAGAGGATGTGCAGGGGATGCGTATCGGCATTCCGAGGGATTATTTCGGCAGCGGACTGGATGCGGACGTGGCGGAAGCGGTACGCGGGGCGGCAGGGGTTTTGGCTGAAAAAGGCGCCGTTGTGGAGGAATTCGATTTGAGCCTTGTGGAATATGCCGTTCCCGCATATTATACCATTGCGGCGGCGGAAGCCAGTTCCAACCTGGAGCGGTTTGACGGCATCAAATACGGATACCGTACCGGGGAATATGCCGGTCTGCATCATATGTACAAGAAATCCCGTTCTGAGGGATTCGGCGCGGAAGTAAAGCGCAGAATTATGCTCGGCTCTTTTGTTTTAAGTTCGGGCTATTATGATGCTTATTATTTGAAAGCGTTGAAGGTAAAAGCATTGATTAAAAAGGCGTTTGACCGCGCATTTTCCAACTATGACCTGATCCTCGGTCCCGTGGCTCCAACTACCGCGCCGAAGCTGGGGGAAAGCCTGACCGATCCGGTGAAAATGTATTTGGGCGATATTTATACCATAGCGGTGAACCTTGCCGGGCTTCCCGCCGTTAGTCTGCCCTGTGGGAAGGATGCGGCGGGACTGCCTGTCGGATTGCAGCTCATCGGCGACTGTTTTCAGGAGAAAACGGTAATCCGTGCCGCATATACCTATGAAAAGGCGAGGGGGGAGTTTGGAACGCCGTTTGCGGAAAGCGGGAGTGTAACGGTACCGGAAGGAAAGGAAGGGTGAAAGAGTATGGCAAAACAATACGAAACAGTCATCGGTTTGGAAGTCCATGTGGAGCTTGCCACGAAAACGAAAATATTCTGCGGTTGTTCCACGGCATTCGGAGGCGCGCCCAATACCCATACCTGTCCGGTCTGCACGGGGATGCCGGGTTCCCTGCCGGTACTGAATAAGAAGGTGCTGGAATATGCCGTGGCGGTGGGGCTTGCCACGAACTGTACCATTACGCGGTACTGCAAATTTGACCGGAAGAATTATTTTTATCCCGATAATCCGCAGAATTACCAGATTTCCCAGTTATATCTGCCCATATGCAGGGACGGCGGCGTGGAAATCGAAACGGCGGCGGGAAAAAAGACGGTGGGCATCCACGAAATCCACATGGAGGAAGATGCGGGCAAGCTGATTCATGACGAATGGGAGGATTGTTCGCTGGTGGATTACAACCGCAGCGGCGTACCGCTGATTGAGATTGTTTCCGAGCCGGATATGAGAAGCGCGGAGGAAGTCATCGCCTATTTGGAAAAGCTGCGGATGATGATCCAATATTTGGGGGCTTCCGACTGCAAGCTGCAGGAAGGCTCCATGCGGGCGGACGTGAACCTGTCCGTCAGGGAAGCAGGGGCAGCCGGATTCGGGACGCGGACGGAGATGAAGAACTTAAATTCCTTCCGTGCCATCACAAATGCCATCGAAGGGGAGCGGGAACGGCAGATCGAACTGCTGGAAGCGGGAAAGAAGGTGGTACAGGAGACAAGGCGCTGGGACGATGCGAAAGGGGAATCCTATGCCATGAGGAGCAAAGAGGATGCCCAGGATTACCGTTATTTCCCGGACCCCGATTTGGTTCCCGTGGCGGTAAGCGACGAATGGCTGGCGCAGATCAAGGCGGCGCAGCCGGAATTCCGCACGGAGAAGATGGCGCGGTATCAGGCGGAATACGACATTCCCGATTACGATATCGAAATCATAACCGCTTCCAAGCGCATGGCGGATTTGTTCGAGGAAACCGTGAAGCTGTGCGGACAGCCCAAGAAGGTATCCAACTGGCTGATGGGGGAGACGCTGCGCCTCTTGAAAGAAAAGGGCATGGAGCCGGAAGATATCCGTTTTTCGCCGGAACATCTCGCCGGACTGATCCGGCTGACCGATGAAAAAGCGATTAACAGTACCGTGGCAAAAGAGGTTTTCGAAATGATGTTTGAGGAGGATATCGACCCGGAAAAATATGTGGAGGAAAAGGGGTTAAAAACGGTAAGCGATGAAGGGGCGCTGCGCAGAGCGGTGGAAGATGTCATTTCGGCGAATCCCAAGTCGGTGGAGGATTACCGAAACGGGAAGGAGAAGGCCATCGGCTTTTTGGTGGGACAGACCATGAAGGCGATGAAGGGAAAGGCGGAACCGGGGATGGTGAACCGGCTGTTAAAGGAACTTTTATAGAGAGTGTTGTGCGGGAAAGGTATGGATGGGCATGCTTTTCCCGCATTTGCTACTCGATTATATTTCGGACTGAATAGCTGCTATGCGGGGAAAGATTTATGCTTATACAGTTATTTGGAAGGAAGCGGTAAATGAAGAATTGAATGGAAGCCACCGGGAATTGTCCAAAGTATTATGGATGATTCCCGGTTTTTGTAATTGGAGTCATCTTTTTACCAGTCCGCGAAAACTCCTATCTTCTGCCGCCCCGCCAAAAAATTCCTCCCGTGCGTTCGCGTCCGTTCCCCAACACAAAATCTCAAGCGGAACTGTTACTAACCACCTGTCAAAAAAATCCCCTTTATTGAAAAAAATGGAAAAATATGGTAAATTTATCTCAT
>CANTGP010000224.1 GCA_947653315.1 uncultured Lachnospiraceae bacterium | reverse complement strand
TCGGGCTAAACCGTGCATCCATGCACGGTTTCCCTTAAGTATCCGCATTCTGCTAAGAAACTCCCGCCGGAAACGAAGCACGGAAAATCCGGGACAGGCATTCCCGCAGCAGCCGCCCCGAAAAAAACTCCCCTCCGTGCTGGGTTTGACAGGAATGGGGAACGTCGGCGGATTCACTGCTAATCGTTGTCCGGTTCGTGCTGGGTATAACAAAATTGGGGGATGGAGTGCGGTATTTCTTTTCTATTTTGGGTTTGTCATATTTTTTTATTGCCCGCGCATATAGACTACTTCCCCGTTAATCAGTGTGCAGTAGGTTTCCGTAAATACTTCCAGCGGGTTTCCTTCAAAGACTGCGATGTCGGCGTCTTTTCCTACTTCCAGGCTGCCTACCCGGTCGGCTACGTTGCAGATTTGCGCGGCGTGGATCGTTATGGCGCGCATGGCGGCATCCATGTCCATTCCTGATTTTACGCAGAAGCCGGCGCAGATGGGCAGGGATTGGATGAGGGATACCGGATGGTCCGTGGTGATTGCGACTTTTACTCCTGCCGCATTTAGGATTCCGGCGGTTTTAAACGCTACGTTCTGTACCTCTATTTTGCTCCTGCTGGATAGGTCCGGTCCCACGATTGCTGGGAAGCCTTCTTTTGCCAGTTCTTCTGCCACGAGGTGGCCTTCGCTGCAGTGGTCTAAGGTCATGTTTAGGTCGTATTCTTTTGCGATGCGGATGGCGGTAAAGATGTCGTCCACGCGGTGGACGTGGGCTTTCAGCGGGATTTTTTTGTCAAAAACGGGGACCCAGCATTCATAGCGGAAGTCTTCTTCCCATTCCGGTGTTTCCTCCCGTTGCGCTTCCCGGCGCTTTTTTTGTTCCCAGTATTTTTTTGCCTTAAATAGTTCTTCCCGCAGCAGTCCGGCAATTGCCATTCTGGTTACGGGCATTTTGCCCTGCCCCGAATAGTTTACTTTCGGGTTTTCCCCGAAGGCTACTTTCATTGCCGCAGGCGCCATTACGATCAGGTCGTCAATCCGCCTGCCTTTTGTTTTTACGAAGGCAAACTGCCCGCCTACCACGTTGGAGCTTCCCGGTCCGATCATGGCGGACGTAATTCCTGCCCTCACGGCATCGTCAAATGCCGCGTCCATGGAATTTACCGCGTCTATGGCGCGCAAAAAAGGGGTTACCGGCTCCACGTTTTCGTTGCAGTCGTCCCCTTCCATTCCTTTCTTTTCCTCCGTAATCCCCATATGGCAGTGGGCTTCGATGATTCCCGGCATGATTAGTCTGCCTCCCACGTCCATTACGTCCGCCCCTTCCGGTTTCTGCCATTTTGACATATCCCCGATTCCGGCTATTTTTCCGTCCACGATATGCACGTAGCCGTCCTGATATTCCGCCTGTTCCTGTCCGGCGCCGGAACTTCCTTTTTTCCTGTCAGGATGTTCCGCCATGGTTAGAATCCTGCCGTGTATTAAAAATTTTTCCATGCCGCGTCCTTCCTCCGCTTTCCGGTTTTTATTTTGGGGTTCGGGTTTAAAAACCGGAGACGCACCGCGCTTTTCCGGGGAAGCGGTACTCCTCTCCCCGGGAAAAACGCCATCCGCTCCGGCTTTCTTACCGCGATACCTCTTTCGCTTTCATTTCCTAACACGTTTATATCCAAACACATTTCTTTCTTTTATTTTTCTATTTTAATTTTGTCATGGGATTCACCGGTACCCCGTCTTTGGTCAGTTTAAAGTATACATTGCACCCTTCCACCGAAAAATATTTAGTGGGAGCCGCCACGCTGCCGATGATTTCACCCTGACTGACAAATCCGCCCTCCGACACCGTAATATCCTTTAACTGTCCGTAAGTCAGCTCATAGCCGTTGCCCAATTCCATGACCACCACGTTTCCGAGTTCACGGTCTTGCATGATGCTGCTCACCTTACCGTTTGCTGCCGCCGTAATGGTTTCCCCTTCCACTGCGGCGATGATGATGGCCGGATTGTACTTATACTGTTCCAGTGTAGGGAAATAAACCGTCTTGTCCATGCTGTAATTAACCAGTACGTTGCCGACAATGGGCCAGGCAAGCGTATCCCCGTCGCCGAACGTCAATGCGGGCTGGATGGACGTGGAAGTCGCGATTGCCATGGTATCTTCCATTTCTGCCATGGCTGCCACTTCCTCTGACATGCCGTCCTCTGCACCACTGTCCGCAGACTCCTGTGTTCCGTCAATCATGCCTTCCTCGCCGTTCTCGTTTTTTTCCTTGTCCTTATCTTCTTTCCGGACTCCCTTTTCCTTTCCGTCCGCGGATTCCGCCTTACCGGCGTCCGTTTTTCCTTCCGGCGTTTCCCCGTTTTCCGCATTTTCTTCATTCTCCACATTTGTGGAATTTGTTTCCTGGTAATAAGGGTCATAGTCCAAATCATCCGACGTTACCGCATTGTCCATGGTTTCCGGCATGTCCTTTTTTTGTCCGGCAGGCGCGGCATTTTCGCCCTGCGCCAGTTCCTTCGCATTTTCCTCCATGGAACTGAAATCCACCACATATCCGTCCGACTTGTCCTCGTCTTTCCCGCGGATAAACAATCCCGTCGCCGTTAAAGCCGCCAGTACAAATACCGATGAGAGAGCCATGATGATTCTTTCCTTCCTGACTCCTTCCCTGTTTCTTCTTCTCATTTTCATTCCTCCTAATCCGATTTATGTCAGGGTTCTTCTTTTTGATTCCTCACCGATAGTTTTACCTGTTTGTGATTCTTTATTCAGTTTTCAGCCGGATTCCCCGATTTTTTCCATGACGGTACCGGAAAAGAAATAGTTTAAAATGTCGATGTAATCGTTTCCCCTTTTTGCCGCCTCGTTCGCCCCGTACTGGCAAAACCCCAGCCCGTGCCCCACTCCTTTTGTTTTCAGGACCACCGTATTCCCTTCGTCCACGATTTCAAAACAGGAAGATTTTAATCCGAAGGCTTCCCGGAATACTTCCCCTGACAGGCATGACCCGTTTAATGACACTTCCGTCACATATCCTGCCCTGTCCCTGGTAAGGACTAGCTGCTCCTGCGCCGTTTTCTCCTCCTCATACTGCATATCCTGCATAAATTCCCCCAGCCGTTTCCAAAACGTATGCCTGCCCACCCGTACACTTCCCGTATACTCCTCCGACGTAAAATCCCTGCCGCACATGACCGATTTTAAATAACCGTATTCCCCGCTTCCGAATACTTCATTCCCGTTGCGCGTCGCTCCCGCGCTTACGGCAAAATAAGGCGCCGCAATGATTTCCCCTTCGTACATCAGGAACATCCCCCTGGTGCTGCTTACCGCCTCTTTACTCCGCTCATATGCCTCCTCCCCCACCGGAACGCTCCCGCTTTCCACGTAAATATGCTTTCCCCCTTCTTCCGCCAGTTTCATCAGCTCCGTGCGCAGCACGACCGCCTGCGCCTTTAACGCTTCCATTTCATAATTCATGTCAATGGTTGTCGGCAGGTATCCCGTCAGATAAGTTTCCAAAGGAATCCGCTCCGTTCCCGCCGGTGTTTTATTATAAACGATATACTCTTCCTTTCCGGCATCCTCCCGGAACATCCCTTCCTCCGCCACGGGTTCTTCTTCCCCTTCCCCTACGGCCCCCTGGCCCGTATTTCCGAAGAAAAAAGACACCACATAAGGCACAAGCAAAAGAAACAGAAGAACCGCACCCAAATCCCGGTAACCGGCTTTGAGTGCAATCCTTCTGTATTTTACGACGTTTTTCATGGTTTCTTTTCTTCTCATGCGGCACCCCCACACTATTGTATGTGCATGGGCTGTTACTCTATGCCTGCATTTTCCACATTCCTGTTTCTTCTTTTCACCTCCATCCACGGGGATATTTTCACCCTCATCCCACCGGTATTTCCACTTCCATCCTTCCGGACGGTTTCTTTCAGCTTACCGCTTCAAAATGCCCCGTCCCCTGGCTGTGGTCCGCCACATCCACATGCTGCACGGTACCTGCCAGACCGTTCTCATACAGGAAAATCCCCGTCTTACGTATCCGCCCGTTTACCGTATTGTCCGCCCCGTTTAAGGAAAAATCCGTGGATGCGCTTCCGGTATAAATGGCTCCCACGCCTTTCTCGGCAAGTTTATAGCATTTTTCCTCCCCGTTTTCATCCTTCATCCATATGAGCAGCTTCTCCCACACTTCATCACCTTCGTCAATCCAGCCGTTCCCGTCGGAATCGTATGCTGCCAAATCCGCAAAACCGTCCCCCGATTCCGCACCGAACAATTCACTGCCGTCGTTAATGATGCCGTCCCCGTTTTTATCCAGGGCAAGGTAACCGCTGCCCTTTGCCAGCATGGAGATTTCCTCTTTCCTTCCGTCCGCGTCAATGTCAAAGAAAAATGTCTCATCGGAAAGCCCTGCCGCGTTCCCCTCCAAATTAATCACCAAAGGATCCCGCATCCTCTCCCGCACCTGCTCGTAATGTTCCTTGTAATAAGCGGAAAAGCTCCTGCCCATCTCCACGTCCAGGTTAATCCGGATTTCCTTTCCGTCCGCCGTCTTCACGGTTCCTTCCGTGGAAAAAAAGGTGTTTTCACTTTCCGTATAGTAGGTTTCCTTTTCATAGTAAAGAGTTTCCAGCACCCTGTCGCTTGTTACGGGCTGTAAATTCTCATAGGAAAATCCCCCTTTCAACCGCTCCTGGTCCCCAAGGAAAATCTTGATTAAGTACTGCACACAGCTTTCCCGCACGGCGTTCAGGGAATTCCTCTTGCTCTGCAGCTTTTGCAGCCTGCCGACCCGCGAATTGGAGCTCATTTCATTCATCTTCTCCTGCAGGGCGTTTTTCTTTTCCTCGTAAGTCTGTTCTCCCTCATACTTCTTCTTTAATTCCGCACCGACCAAAATATTGTTTGCCAAGCTCCCGTCCGGCTTTGGATCGGACAACAGCCCTTTCGTTCCAACCATCACCATCATACTGGTACTGCTTTCCATATAAGAATGACAGCTCCTCATGGACTTCATCCCGATATCCGATGAACCGATCCGCATATGAACTCCTTTCCCCGTTTAACCATTTTTGTCCGGTCCATCCTCATGAGTGTACCCCACCGCATGACGGTTTCCGATTTTTCCGTCCGCGTTTCCGCACATGCTGCGCGATACTGCTGCCATGAACCCGCGCACCGGGCGTCCGTCCGCTTTGCTGCCACCCTTATCCGGACTGCCCGCGTGCTAATCCAAAAAAGATGGCGTCCATCCTGCGGCTCCGCCGCATTATAGACACCATCCGTGGTTAAACGATTTCAAATTCCAGAATCCGGATATCCGGCCAAGATACCCGCCCCTGTATTTCATATATCGGAACACAGGGGCGATAACTTTATAGCGGATTGGGAAAACACCGCTAAAGTGTGGAAGCGGATGCCGGACGCACGGAAGGGATTTTTTGGCGGGGCGGCGGCAGCGGGATGGCATGTCCCGGTTTTCCGTGCACTTTTTC
>CANTGP010000223.1 GCA_947653315.1 uncultured Lachnospiraceae bacterium | reverse complement strand
AAGAAGGAGGAAAAAAGTATGGCTGTTTTTACGGGCGCGGGTGTGGCGATCGTTACACCTTTTCAGGAAAACGGGGATGTGGATTACGGGAAGTTTGCGGAATTGGTGGAATTCCAGATAAAGAACGGGACGGATGCGATTATCGTATGCGGAACTACCGGGGAGGCTTCCACACTGACCCATGAGGAACATTTGGACGTGATTAAGTATTGTGTGGAGAAAGTGGCAGGACGTGTTCCCGTGGTGGCAGGGACCGGGTCCAATTGTACGCAGACGGCGGTATATTTGTCAAAAGAAGCGGAAAAGGCAGGGGCGGATGCTGTCCTTTTGGTAACGCCTTATTATAACAAAGCGACCCAAAAAGGGCTTTATGACCATTTTAAGACCATTGCGGATTCCATACGGATTCCCGCCATCCTTTACAATGTGCCAAGCAGGACGGGATGCAATATCCTGCCGGAAACCGTGGTGAAGCTGTGCACGGAAGTGGAGAATATCGTGGGCGTGAAAGAGGCAAGCGGCAATATTTCACAGGTTGCAAAATTAATGGCATTGGCGGACGGTAAAGTGGACCTTTATTCCGGTAACGACGATCAGATTGTGCCGCTGCTTTCTTTGGGCGGTAAGGGCGTGATTTCCGTGCTTTCCAACGTGGCGCCGAAGGAAACCCATGAAATTTGCGCGAAGTTTTTTGCCGGTGACGTGACGGGAAGCTGCGCTTTGCAGTTAAAGGCTTTGGATTTATGCAGCGCCCTGTTTTGCGAGGTCAATCCGATTCCGGTGAAAAAGGCGCTGAACCTGATGGGGATGGGGGCAGGAACACTGCGGATGCCGTTATCCGAAATGGACGAAGCGAACGTGCCGAAACTGGAAAAGGCGCTTAAGGATTTTGGCGTGATGTAGGGCGCCGGAAGCCGGGGATACAAGTCAACAACCCCGCTGCAAGCAACGGGGTATTGACCCTCGCGGCAGTCGCCAAATATCCGCACGGGTGCGGCTGCTTGGCTCGTTGTTCGCGGGAATCAAAAGAGAGGGAAGTTAAAATGACAAAAGTGATTATGCACGGCTGCAACGGCAAAATGGGACAGACGATTACCGGGCTGGCTGCGGCGGATGAAGAAATAGAAATCGTGGCGGGGGTGGATGCCTTTGACGACGGAAGGAACGCATATCCGGTATTCAAAAGCATGGAGCTGTGCACGGTGGAAGCGGATGTGGTGATTGATTTCAGCAATGCGTCCGCCGTGGACGGACTTTTGGATTACTGTGCGGGAAAAGGGCTGCCCTGTGTGCTTTGTACCACGGGGCTGTCGGAAGAACAGTTGGAAAAAGTGAAAGCAGCTTCCGCCAAAACAGCCATCCTAAAGTCGGCGAATATGTCCCTGGGCATTAACATGCTGTTAAAGCTGTTAAAAGAAGCGGCAGGCGTTTTGGCACCGGCAGGCTTTGACATCGAAATCGTGGAGAAACACCATAACCAAAAAGTGGATGCGCCCAGCGGAACGGCGTTGGCGCTTGCCGACTCCATCAATGAGGAGCTAAGGAACGAATATGAGTACGTATATGACAGGAGCGGCCGCAGGCAGAAACGCCCGAAGAAGGAAATCGGGCTTTCGGCGGTGCGCGGCGGTACCATTGTGGGCGATCACGACGTCATTTTTGCGGGTGCGGACGAGGTGGTCACTTTTTCCCATACCGCTTATTCCAAGGCGGTATTCGGAAAAGGCGCAATCCAGGCGGCAAAATTCCTTGCGGGAAAACCGGCGGGCATGTATGACATGGGCGATGTAATCGGCTAGGGGAAAGGCGGGAGAGTAAGATGGACGAGTTGGAATTAAAATACCTGCGCAGTCTGGCGCACCAGTATCCGACGATTGCGGCGGCATCCACGGAAATCATTAATCTGCAGGCAATCCTGAACCTGCCGAAAGGAACCGAGCATTTCCTGACGGATATCCATGGGGAATACGAGCAGTTTAACCATGTGTTAAAAAACGGTTCCGGTTCCGTGAAACGCAAGATTGACGAGGAATTTGGCAATACGTTAAGCAGTAAGGACAAAAAGAGCCTGGCAACGCTGATTTATTATCCGAAAGAGAAGCTGGAACTGGTGTTGCAGGAGGAAGACAATATCGAGGACTGGTATAAAATTACCCTGCACCGCCTGGTACAGATTACGAAGCGCGTGGCTTCCAAATATACCCGTTCCAAAGTGCGAAAGGCGCTTCCCAAGGATTTTGCCTATATTATTGAGGAACTGATTACGGAGAAAGCGGAAATCCAGGACAAAGAGGCTTATTATAACGAAATCATCCACACCATTATCCGGATAGACCGGGCACAGGAATTTATTATTGCGCTCAGTTATCTGGTACAGCGGATGGTCATTGACCATCTCCATATCGTGGGGGATATCTTCGACCGGGGTCCCGGTCCCCATGTGATACTGGATACGTTAAGCCACTACCATTCGGTGGACATCCAGTGGGGGAACCATGATATCGTTTGGATGGGGGCGGCATCGGGCCATTTGGCTTGTATTGCCAATGTCATACGGATGTCGGCACGCTATGGTAATTTGGATACGCTGGAAGAAGGGTACGGCATCAACCTGATTCCCCTCGCCACGTTTGCGCTGGAGACTTATGCGGATATCAACTGCGATGCTTTTTCCATCAAATACAATACGGATTATAATACGAAGGACTTAAGCCTTGACATGAAGATGCACAAAGCGATTGCCGTTATCCAGTTTAAACTGGAAGGAAACGTGATTATGCGCCGTCCGGAATTCCAAATGGAAGACCGGCTTCTTTTGGACAAGATTGATTATGAAAAGAAGACCGTTACCATAGACGGGAAGGCGTATACAATGAAGGACGTGGATTTCCCGACGGTGGACCCGGCAAACCCTTATGCGCTGACGCCGGAGGAGGAGCAGGTCATGGAGCGGCTCAGGCAGGCGTTTACCAAATGCGAGAAACTCCAGTCCCATGTACGGTTTCTGTTTGCCAGGGGCGGTCTGTACAAAGTATACAATTCCAATCTGCTTTACCATGGCTGCGTACCCATGGATGAGGAAGGCAATTTTAAGACCCTTACCATAGACGGGGAATCCTACCGGGGAAAAGCGCTGTACGATGTCCTGGACCATTATGCCAGAAAAGGGTATTATTCCAAAAACAACCCTACGGAAATGCAGAAAGGGCAGGATATCATATGGTATATTTGGGCGGGACCCAATTCCCCCGTGTTCGGGAAAAATAAAATGGCGACCTTTGAGCGTTATCTTGTGGAGGAGAAGGAAACCCATACCGAACACAAAAACAGTTATTACCACTTGCTGGACAATGAGGAAATCATCAATAAAATACTGACGGAATTCGGATTGAGCACCAAACATTCCCATATTGTCAACGGACATGTCCCGGTGGAATTAAAGAAAGGGGAGTCGCCGATTAAGTGCGGCGGTAAGCTGCTTATCATAGACGGCGGTTTTTCCAAGGCATACCAGGGAAAAACGGGAATTGCGGGCTATACGCTGGTGGCAAATTCCCATGGGATGCGCCTGGTGGCACATGAGCCGTTTGAATCCACCGAAGCGGCAATCCGGCGGGAATCGGATATCTTTTCGGACTCCGTTATACTGGAAACCAGCAACACGCGCATCAGTGTGGCGGATACGGATATCGGTGCGGAACTGCGGGAGAGCATCCATCAGTTGGAAGAACTTCTGCAGGCATACCGTGACGGGATTCTTGTGGAGCGGGACGTGTAGGGATAAATGAAGAAAAAGCAGGGTATGTTTGCCCCTGCTTTTTCCGGTTTTCCGTTACCTTCCGTTAGTGGTATTGGTTCCGTCGCCGATGACGTCATCCGTTACGTCGGATACGCCGTCCGCGATATCGTCCACGGCATCGCCTACCGCGTTGCCGGCATCGTCAAGGATGGAATTGCCGTCCGTATTTCCGGCGCCGTTACCGTTTCCAACCGTGCCGTCGGTGGCATCGTTTACGTTACTGTCGGAACCGTTGTTGTCCGTGGCATTATCCATGCCGGTTCCCGTGCCGTTTGTGGTATCGTTTGTCGTACCGTTTGTACCGGAATCCGTGGCGGTTCCGTTTGTGGTGCCGTTCGTGCTTCCGGTTCCCGTGGTATTGCCGCCCGTTGTGCCGTTACCGTTTGTGCCGGTATCCGTGGTTCCCGCATTGGTGCTGCCGGTACCGGTTGTGTTGGAGCCGTTGTCGGTGGTGTTGTCGGCAGCATTCCTGTTACCGCATGCCGCGACGAGTCCAAGCATGAGGACCAGTAGAGAAACTGATATCAGTTTTTTGCTGTTTTTCATAATTTTCCCTCCGTTTTTGTAAAAGATAAAAATACATTTTAAGTGCAACATTTTGGAATGTTGTGTTAGTAGTATGTTCCGCATGAAAAAAAATATACGCTTTGGAGAGCGTTTAGGAAAGGAATGTGCATAAAAATGGAATTTAGGCCATGCATCGATATCCATAACGGAAAAGTGAAGCAGATTGTGGGCGGAAGCCTGCGGGATGCGTCGGATATGGCGGAGGAAAATTTCGTATCCGTCCAGGACGCTGCTTTTTATGCTTCTTTATATAAAAAATATAAAATCAGGGGCGGGCATATCATCCTGTTAAACCCCGAAGGCAGCGGGTATTACGAAGCGACCAGGGCGCAGGCGTTGTCCGCCTTAAGGGCATATCCGGGAGGATTGCAGGTGGGCGGCGGCATCCGTGCGGATAATGCAGGGGAATATTTGGATGCGGGAGCGAGCCATGTTATCGTTACCTCTTATGTATTCCAGGGCGGTAAAATCCGTTATGAGCGTTTAAAAGAGCTGGCTGCCCGTATCGGGAAGGACAAACTTGTTTTGGATTTAAGCTGCCGCAAAAAAGGGGATGCTTATTATATTGTAACCGACCGCTGGCAGAACTATACGGAAGTGGAATTAAAGGAAGAAACACTGGACAAACTGTCTTCTTACTGCGATGAGTTCCTGATTCATGCCGTGGATGTGGAAGGCATGGCAGGAGGCATCGAGCGGCCCGTCGCAGCCCTGCTTGGCGCGTGGGGGAAAATGCCCGTCACTTACGCCGGAGGAGTCCATGATTTTCATGATTTGGAGCTGTTAAAAACGCTGGGAAAGGACAGGGTCAACGTAACCATCGGCAGCGCGCTGGACCTGTTCGGGGGCAGTATGGGATTTGCGGATGTGCTGGATTTTGTGGCGGGTATCCGAAGGGAACGGGTTTAGAAAGTGCAAAAAAAGAACCTATCCGATGTAAGATAGGTTCTTTGCTTTTCCTTAATCCGTTACCAAATCTGTTACCATATTACAAATACTGATGGAACTCCATTAACAAAATAACCGGAAAACCAATTCCGTAAATATTTTATAATAGAACGCATAACATTATTATAAAAAGGCACATGTTGATACTGATTAATGGGTTATAACCGTTTTTTACGGATTATAACTTTGTTACGTTTACAGCCTGGGGTCCCTTTTCGCCATTTACTACTTCGAACTCTACGGAAGCGCCTTCT
>CANTGP010000222.1 GCA_947653315.1 uncultured Lachnospiraceae bacterium | reverse complement strand
CCCCATAACTGCTGCCGTTTACCGGAATGCTGTTTAAATTCATATGAATCACATGGTATTTGTTTAAATGTTCTTCATACCCCGCACACCTGCTGATTTCCAAACCGTCAAACAATTCCTTGGAATCATTAGCCGCGCCATAATAGGAACCAAGCATATTCAGCACTGACGTTTTCCCGAACCGGCGCGGCTTCGTAATACAGAGGTACCTGTTTTTAGTATTAATCCGTTTATTTATTTTTTCGATGATACCGGACTTATCCACAAAATAATCGCCGTTTACCAACATTTTAAAATCTTCATAGGATGAATCCGTATTTAAATATAATGCCATGCCATCCTCCTTCCGTGAATGCAAATTACCGCCGCACCCACTGCCCGTTACAAATATACCATAGATTTCGGGCTGCGGATAGGCTTTTCACAAAGAAAGCGCCAAAGCGTGTTTGAAATTTCATTCCCGCAATTTTCAAACACGCTCCGGCGCAGATGGTATGGCGCCAGCCACTTTTATGCCAAATACTTTCTTAATGTCCTTCGGACTGCCCCGGCACCGGCATTCATTTCCGTAAAATACCCGCACACCTTTTGCGCCATACCGACGTCATACAGGTTTACGCCAAAGATTCCGGCATCTTCCAGAATCGGCCTTAAGACCGCTTCCGTTTCCGTCTCCGTACCGCCGGGTTTCAGCTTCGCCATTTGCGGGCACAGCATCCCAAGGAGCGGGTCGGGACTTAACGGAAATCCGTTTCCTTCATCGTCCACCGCCGTCAGATACCGCAGCCAGCCTGCGAAGACAAGCGGAATGACCTGCAGGTCATCCGTTTTCCGGTTTTCATCCGCCTGGTAGGCTTTCACCGTTTCCCCAAAACGGATGGCAAGTTTCTGTGATGTGTCCGTGGCAATCCTTTGGGGGGTATCCGGCATAAACGGATTGGGAAGGCGTACCTTCAACACGGTACCGATAAATTCCCCCGGATTCAAAATGCCCGGATGGATGACCACCGGAAGCCCCTCCTGATAACCCACTTTTTCCACCATCTTTACCAGTTCCTTATCCTGCATTTCCTCCGAAATTTTCCGGTAGCCCAGCAGGCACCCGAAAACGGCAAGGCAGGTATGCAGCGGATTTAAGCAGGTACATACTTTCATTTTCTCCACCTTATCCACCGTTTCCCTGTCCGTGAACATCACGCCGCCTTCTTCCAGCCTTGGGCGTCCGTTCGGGAAATCATCCTCAATCACCAAATATTCGGTCTCCTCCGCATTCACAAACGGCGCCACATAAGTATTTTTTGAAGTAACCACCGCATCCAGCCCTTCCACACCGTCTTCCCGCAGAAGTTTTCCCACCGTTTCGTCCGGCCTTGGCGTAATTTTATCAATCATGCTCCACGGGAACGAAACGTTTCCGGAATCAATGTAACCCAAAAACCCTGCATCCGCTTTCTTATTTTCCACCCATGCTTTTGCAAATGCCGCCACCGCCGCGTACAGTTTATCCCCGTTATGGGAACAATTGTCGGTACTGACCATGGCAAGCGGTTTTTCCCCCGCGCAATATCTTGCGTACAGCAACGAGGATACCTTCCCCATATAACTCACCGGTTTTTCCGGTCCTGCCGCGAAATCCGCCGCCACGTCCGGCAGTGTTTCGCCCTTCGCTCCGGTCAGGCCGTAACCTTTTTCCGTGATGGTAAACGTCGCCATCTGCAGGGAATCCCCGGAAAAGATTTCCTTTAACCGCGCAAATGCCGGTTCGTCCGAGGAATCCAACGGCAGGGCTTCCGCAATGCTTCCCACCACTTTTTTGCCGATGGTTCCGTCCGCCTTTAAGGTCACGGCAATGCCGAGATTGTCATGGGGCGCATACATCTTTTCGGTAATTTCATAATCAAATCCTTCCGCCACAAGGATTCCCCGGTCCAACACCCCGGAATCCAAAAGGTTTTGTGCGATAACCGCATGGAATGCCCGGAATAAATTGCCGGCCCCGAAATGGAGCCAAAAAGGATTCTCCCTTGTGGCCTTGGCCACCTGCGCCACATCGTAACGGGGCAGGGAATATCCCTTTTCCTCCCACGCCTTCCGGTTATTGTCTCCGGTAATCCCCCGTAAATTTATTTTCATTAGATTCTGCCTCCTTGCTGATTTTTCCCTTCCGATTTTTCAATGGCTTCCCACAGACCGTTCAGGTATGCCGCTCCCAGCGCACGGTCATACAGTCCGTATCCGGGCATCGCCACCTCATCCCAAATCATGCGCCCGTGGTCCGGGCGGATGGGTCCGTCAAAACCAATCTCATACAGCGCCTTCATAATCCCGTACATATCAAAGTCCCCGTCACATGACAGATGCGCCGCTTCCTCAAAATCCGTGGGCGAGTTAAATTTCAGGTTGCGCACATGGGCAAAATGGATTCTTCCTTTTAAGGAGCGGATCATATCCGGTAAATCGTTATCCCTGTTGGTTCCGTAAGAACCGGAACAAAATGTCACGCCGTTATGCGGATTGTCAACCATATGCATCATGCGCAGGATATTTTCTTTATTGATGATGATGCGCGGCAATCCAAACACGCTCCAGGCAGGGTCGTCCGGGTGAATTGCCATACGGATATCATACCTGTCACAAACCGGCATAATCTTTTCCAAAAAATACTTTAAGTTCGCAAACAGCTTTTCGTCATCCACATCCCGGTACAGGGCAAACAGTTCCTTCACCCGTTCCATCCGCTCCGGTTCCCAGCCGGGCATGACGCTTCCGTTGGAATCCCCCGCAATGGATGCAAACATTTTCTCCGGTTCCAGGGCATCCACCGCTTCCTGCGTATAGGCAAGCACCGTGGAGCCGTCCGCCCGCTTTCTCGCAAGTTCCGTCCTGGTCCAGTCAAAAACCGGCATAAAATTATAGCAGACCAAACGGATTCCCTCTTTTCCAAGATTCTCCAGCGTATTGATGTAATGCTCAATATACCTGTCCCGCTCCGGCAGTCCGGCTTTGATTGCGTCATGCACGTTCACGCTCTCTATCCCGGAAACATGCAGCCCGGCGGCTTCCACTTCCCCTATCATGCCGCGTATCCTTTCACGGCTCCAGACTTCCCCCGGCTTTGTGTCGTAAAGTGTGGTAATTACTCCCGTCACCCCCGGTATCTGCCGTATTTGTTTTAATGTCACCGTATCGAATTCCGAACCGTACCACCTTAATGTCATTTCCATAGTCAAACCTCCTCTTTCATCCTTCCAGCTTCGCTTCCATCAATGCGAACAATTCCCCGTCCTGCAGATGGTTTTCCATATTCATAATCAGCATGACACGCCGGTCTTTTTCCGCATACAGATATTCCCTCTGCCACCGGTAATAATGCGGTCCGTCGCCCAACGCGCGCAGGTACCCCATCAATCCCTGCAGCACCCATGCCGTCTGCTTGATATCCGTCAGGCATTCGTTCCCGTAAAAGCCATGCCACTTTCCGTGTTCCCGCTCCCGCAGGGCGTTGTCCGCTTCCAAATACTCCTTCCGCGCTTTTCCCGCATGGTAAAAGGCGCCCTGGTAATTTTCTTCCAAGCCTTCCAGCAGACTTTCACAAAGCAAAAGCGCCCCGCGGAAACAGTGGGCATGAATACGTACCTGCAAAAGAACCGAATCCCTAAACAGTTCCCTGCCTTTTCCGCTAAGAAGGGCATCCGTAAGCATACATTTACGGAGATATTCCCCATAGGATGCCGCCCCGTCCCGGCAGATTTTTTGGTACCACCGCACCTGTTCCCCGAGGGTTCTGCCGTCCGTCGCCCAAAGCAGTTCTCCGCTTGGCTTCCCATGGTCTTTCATATACTGTGTCACGAGAATCCTCGCCACATGGTTTGTAAACTGTTCTCCCGCATGTTCGTCTTCCTCTTTTCCATAGGCCGCCGCATACAGGGGGTATTCCTTCAGGCGTTCCGCAATCTGTCCGGATTCCTCCAAACCATAATATTTTTCCACATACCCTTTTCTGTGCCGCTCCACGTCAATATCCCCGTCCCGCCATAACTGCGCAATGAAATCCAAATAATAAACATGCGGTTTTACATTGGAGCAATTGATGAGCCAAAAATCGTCGCCGCCCCGTTCCAACACCTGTTTCAGCTCCTTTTTTACAAATTCCGGTGCGTTTTGCAGCATGGTAATATGGTTTGCCGCCTGTAAATCATAAAAAGATACATGGTAATAAATGCCGTTTGCTTCCCCTTTCTTTTCGGGAAGCGCGCAAATCCTCGGATTTTCGTTGCCCTGCCGTCTGCTGACCATTTTTCCGTAGCCGTTATCCGCCCATATTTTAATCACGTCATCCGGCAGATGCAGGCAGCCCTTTTGGTACAAATCCATGGTTTCCCCGTAAAGGTTGGAGCAGCATACGGCATCCTCATCCATCCCTTTTACGAAATCATACTGCCTTTGAATCAGTTCGCCCATTAATTTCCCGCGTTCCCCGTCGGATTGGTATCTTGCATCGTCCGCCCAAAACGGCTTATCCCCCTGCCCGCGGAATCCCAAATTCCATATGACTTTTTCATCCTTCTGCCTCTCCAACGCTTCCTTCCACAATCCATGGAATTTTTCGGGATACCGGTCATAGGAAGGTTCCAAATCCGGATATGCCCTGGCAAACATTTCCGCCCCCAAAGGCTCCGCATGATGGTGGGTGATAACCAATCCCATCCCGGAAGCCAAAGCCGCATATTTTCTGGCATTTTGGTCCGTGCCCGGAATCACCATGTTTCCGCCGCACCGCAGCAACGCCTCAAATACCATTTCCCAGGGCTTGTCTTTCTCCCTGTCCACCATCCATGTATGGAGCAGGACTTCGTCATTGACAAACCATCCCCTGTATTTGACCCGGAACGGTTTGGAGCGGAATTGGTAACTGCCCGGAACCCGCACTTCTTCCCTGCGCTGCGGTTCCTGGTCATTCCAAAACCAAAAGTCGTTGATACCTAAAAAGGTCCTGCTGATTTCATAAATTCCGTAAATAAATCCAAGATCGTCCGACGCCTGTATGACCAGACCGCCTTCCCTTACCCCAATACGGAAACACTCCTTTTCCAATTCCAGTTCTTCCAATTCCCTTTTTTCCGGTTTTTCCAGCCGGATTTGGCATCCCGGCTGTTGTGTCCCGCCAAATACCTTCCGGATATCCCTGTGCAGGTTTTTGGCGGCATGCCTGACTGCCGCAGTCTGCGCTCCCGTTACCTGCGTGTTCGCGTTTAAAATAATGATGTTTTCAATATCCGTTCCTGTTTTGGCTTCTGCTTTTATTCCGGTTTTTACTCCGGCTTTTATTCCAGCTTTTATGTCTGTTTCATTTTCTATTTCCATGATAACCTCCCTTCCCATATTTTAGAACGTATCTATAATCAGCATATAGAATTGCCTAAAAATTTACAAGGAGGAAAATACATTCACCATGTCTTTTTCCTCCCATATGCTTGCAAACCGTTGCAATCCATTCCCGCCGGTAATACAAAGTTATCCTTTGATTCCGTCCATCGCGATTCCTTCCACCAAATATCTTTGGAAAATAATGAAGAATACAATGATG
>CANTGP010000221.1 GCA_947653315.1 uncultured Lachnospiraceae bacterium | reverse complement strand
TTCTCATTTGCCATCATGTTTTTCATAATGAGGGATAAGGATGAGATACGGCTCAGGAAGCAAATGAAGAAGCAGCAGAAGGAATACCAAATGCGTATGAAATCCGGAAAGGGGGGTGCATCATGCTGAAAAACAAAGGAAACCTTGTTATGAAGATCGTTATTTATGCCGTATGCATTTTCCTGGCGATACTGAGTATTATCCCGTTTTGGCTTATGATTGTAAATGCGACAAGATCTACCACGGAAATCCAGCAGCATGCCATTTCACTGATTCCGTCGGGATATATGATGAATAATTTAAAGATTCTTCTCGGCAAGAGCTTTAATCCTACTACGGGATTTATTAACTCCCTGTTGATATCGGTGGGGGCAACGGCATTGGCGGTATATTTTTCATCGCTGACGGCTTATGCGCAGGTAGCATATAACTGGAGGCTGCGGAACGCGTTTTTCAGCTTTATCATGGTAATCATGATGATTCCCGCCCAGGTGACCATGATTGGTTTCTACCAAATGGTATATAAAATCCATATGACCAATAACCTTGCGATGCTGATTCTGCCTGCGGTTGCATCCCCGTCCATGGTCTTTTTCATGAGGCAGTATCTTCAGCCGACGTTATCCATGGAAATTGTACAGTCGGCAAGAATTGACGGGGCCAAGGAATTTATGATCTTTAACCGGATTGTGCTTCCAATCATGAAACCGGCAATTGCAACACAGGCGATTTTCAGTTTTGTGGCAAGCTGGAATAATTTGTTTACGCCGTTGGTACTGCTGACGGACCAAAAACGTTACACCATGCCGATTATGGTTAGTCTGCTGAAAGGGGATATCTATAAAACGGAATACGGTTCCGTATATATGGGACTGACGTTGACAGTGCTGCCGCTCATTATTGTATATTTGCTTCTGTCCAAATACATTATTGCCGGCGTAGCATTAGGCGGTGTGAAAGGATAAGAAACACGGAACGGGCAGGGAGGATTCTCTGCCCTTTTTTCCTAATTTCAGTACTCCATGTTGTCATGCTGCAGTTTGTTACGGTATTCCGTAGGGGAGCAATTGGTGTATTTGTTAAAGCTGCGGTTAAAGGAAGTCAGGTTGTTAAAGCCGGTTTGAAAAGCGATATCCGTAACGGGAAGATCCCGGTTGGCAGTGAGCATGGCCTGGGCTGCCTGAATGCGTTTGTGGCACAGATAATTGTGGAATGTAGTATGGGTATGCTGTTTAAACAGTCTGGTAAAATGGTATTTGGAAAAACCGATGCGGTTCGCAACCTGTTCCAGGGTAAATTCTTCCGTATAGTGGGCATCGACATAATTGAGCAGACCGGCAAATATTTCGTAATACTTCTGTTGATTATTGTCTGTCGCATGACTGCCTTCCATATTGTTTTGGTTATAATGAAAACGACCGATGGTAAGCAGGATATCGAGCAGCAGGAGGTAAATGGAGGTTTCCCAAAAAAGGTCATGGGAAAAATAGATATCCTTCATTTTCATCAGTAATTCATGGATATGCGGGTGGATTTCCGGACGCAGGGCGGGAGTGCACAGGTAAGGGGTCATGAAAACCGGATCCAGCATTTTATAGTCCTGAAAACATTGCAGCATATCTATGCCAATGAGGAAGATGAAACGGGAACCGTAAGGGGCACCGTGGAGTTCGTGAAGCATAAAAGGCGGGATGAACAGGATATCTCCCGGCTGCAAAAGATAAGTATGATTGTTTGCGGTGACGGTATACGGTTCCTGTGCGCAGGCAATAATTTCCAGGGCATTATGGTAGTGACTGGCATAGCCTTCCGTCTGCTGGTTATACCAAATGCGCAGATGGGATTTAGGTATGAAATCAACGTATTCCTGTGAACCGTTTAGGGAACGTTCCGTGAAGTTGGATACAGGCTGTTCATAGCGGGGGGTAAAATTCGTTGGTGAATCCATATCTTTTCCTCCTGTTTATACAAAAACATTATATCCCAGCGGACGGGATATGGCAAGAAGGGGGAGGCATGTGTTATAATCATTAATGGTACCGGACGGGAAAAAGAAAGAGTCAGGAAAGTGAAAGAATCGGAGAAAGTGAAAGTAAATTGGAAAAAACGAGAGTGAATTAGGGAGAATCAGAGAAAATTTAAGAAAAGAAAGGAAAATCCGCATGGAAAAGGGAAAAGAAAAAGAATGGGGAAACAAGAGGGAAGAAGCAAGACGCATGGCGGAAGAACTGGTAGGGAAGATGACCTTGGAGGAGCGTGCCAGCCAGTTAAGGTATGACGCGCCCGCAATTCCAAGGCTGGGGATACCCGCTTATAACTGGTGGAACGAAAGCCTGCACGGGGTGGCGAGGGCAGGGACCGCCACCGTCTTTCCCCAGGCAATCGGAATGGCGGCGTCTTTTGACGAGGAATTAATCGGGAAGGTGGCAGAATGCGTGGCGGAGGAAGGAAGGGCGAAATACAATGAATTTTCCGCCCATGGCGACAGGGATATTTACAAGGGGCTGACGTTTTGGTCGCCCAATGTGAACATATTCCGCGACCCAAGGTGGGGGCGCGGTCATGAGACATACGGGGAAGACCCTTATCTGACTGCAAGGCTGGGCGTGGCATTTGTAAAGGGGCTTCAGGGGAACGGGAAAGTGATGAAGGCGGCGGCATGTGCCAAGCATTTTGCCGCACACTCGGGCCCCGAAGCGGTACGCCATGAATTTAACGCGCAGGTGACGGCCAAGGACATGGAGGAAACTTATCTTCCGGCATTTGAGGCGCTTGTCAGGGAAGCCCATGTGGAAGCGGTCATGGGCGCTTACAACAGAACGAACGGTGAACCGTGTTGCGGCAGCAATACGCTGATTCGGGATATTCTTCGCGGTAAATGGGGATTTGAAGGGCATTACGTATCCGACTGCTGGGCGGTTAAGGACTTCCATGAACACCATATGGTGACGGCGACTCCGGCGGAGTCGGCGGCAATGGCGTTAAATGCGGGCTGCGACTTGAACTGCGGCGTTACCTATCTGCATATGCTGGCGGCGCACGGTCAGGGACTTGTGACGGAGGAGGCGGTGACGGAAGCGGCGGTGCGCCTGTATACCACACGTTACCTGCTGGGTCTTTTCGGCCCCACGGAATATGACGGTATTACCTATGAGGCAGTGGAGTGCCGGGAGCATTTGGACGTGGCGGACCGGATGGCAAAGGAAAGCGTGGTGATGCTCAAGAATGACGGTATCCTTCCACTTAACCTGGATAAAATCGGGACAATCGGCATCATCGGACCCAATGCCGACAGCAGAAGGGCGCTGATGGGGAATTACCACGGGACGTCTTCCGAATACGTGACGGTATCGGAAGGAATCCGGGAGTATGTGCAGGGCAGGGCGAGGATTCTGTTCTCCGAGGGCTGTTCCCTGTTCCGGGACAAAACGGAATCGCTGGCAGTGAAGGGAGACCGGCTTTCGGAAGCGCGGATTGTGGCGGAGCACAGCGATGTGGTCGTACTCTGCCTTGGGCTGGACGAAACGTTGGAGGGTGAGGAAGGCGATACCGGAAACAGCTATGCTTCCGGAGACAAACAGGATCTTCTTCTGCCAAAGCCGCAAAGGGAGTTAATGGAGGCGGTGGCGGAAACCGGAAAACCCGTAGTATTTTGCCTGATGGCGGGAAGCGCCATCGACGTAAGTTATGCGGCGGAGCATTTCGGTGCAATCCTGCAGTTATGGTATCCCGGCGCACGGGGAGGACGCAGTGTTGCGGACATCCTGTTCGGGGAGGTTTCCCCTTCGGGCAAGCTGCCGGTTACTTTTTATGAAAATTTGGATAAACTGCCGGAATTTACGGATTACCGTATGGAGGGCAGGACATACCGCTATATGGAGGGAAAGGCGCAGTATCCGTTCGGGTTCGGGCTGACTTATGGGGATGTGGAAGTTACGGCTGCCGAAGCCGCGGGCGTGACAACGGAAAAGGATTCTTTTGGGCTGCCGGATGTACGGGTGAAAGTGACGGTGGCAAACCGGGGGCCGTATGATACGGACGATGTGGTACAGCTTTACATAAAGAATACCGTTTCGGAATACGCGGTAAAAAATCCCGCGCTTTGCGCATTCCGGCGCGTGCACGTAAAAGCGGGGCAGAGTGTGGAAACCACGCTCACCGTTGCGGGCAGGGCATTTACCGTGGTAAAGGAAAACGGGGAGCGTGTGGCGGACGGTACGGAATTCGAGCTGTATGCGGCTATGGCGCAGCCGGATGACAGAAGCACGGAACTGACGGGGAAAGCGCCGGTGAAAGTGGCGGTGCGTTTGTAGTCAGGATTCGGTTGGGCAGCGTAAATAGGCATCGGTTCCTGTCCGCAGCCGTTCCAGTCCGTCTTCCACCAAACTGCGTGGACACGCCACGTTCATCCGCAGGAAATTTCTGCCGCCCGTCCCGTACTGGCTGCCGTCCGTAAGGTACAGTCCGGTCCGTTCCCGCAGGAAGCGGCAGAAATTTCCCTGTTCTTTTCCGGCGCCTTTCGCCAGTCGTCCGCAGTCAAGCCACATCAGGTATGTGGCATCGGAAGGCACCGGTATCAGTTTCGGCACATATTCTTGCAAAAATCCGCAAACAAACCGTTTATTCCCTTCGATATATTCCCGCAGGGCATCCAGCCACGGACCGCCTTTGGTAAATGCGGCTATGGCGGCATCCACCGCAAAAGCGTTCGGTTCCGTTGCTTCATCCGTACATAATCCCTGCCTCATTTTATGCCGCAGGACTTCGTTTGCAGCCATGACTGCCGCTGTTTGGATTCCCGCAAGGTTAAAGGTTTTCGTCGGCGCCATGCAGGTGACGCTGATGTCCCGGCATATACCGGAGACGGATGCAAAGGGAACATACTCCCTGTCCGGCGCCGTCAGGTCGCAGTGGATTTCATCGGAAAGAACCGTTACATGATGTTTGTGGCATAATTCGCCAACCGCTGCCAGGGTTTCCCTGTCCCATATTTTTCCCGCAGGATTTTGCGGGTTGCACAGTATCATTAAGTTGGTTTGGGGATCGGACAGTTTCCGGTCCAAATCTTCCAAATCCATATGGTATCGGCGGCTTTCCCCGTCGTATCGGAGCGGCGATTCCACCACATTCCTTCCGTTACTGGCAATGGAATGGAAAAAATTGTTATAGACCGGCGTCTGTACCAGTACGTTTTCCCCCACAGTGGTCAGTTTCCGCACGGCGCAGGAAATGGCGGGTATCACCCCTGTGGTGAAAATCAGCCATTCCTTTTCCGGCCTGAAATGGTGCCGTCTGTCCCACCATTCGGCATAAGCCCCATACCATTCTTCCGGGACAACGGTATAACCGTAAATTCCGTGTGCAGCCCTTTGCAAGATTACATCCTTTATTTCCGGCGCCGTTTCAAAATCCATATCCGCCACCCACATGGGCAGTTCCCGCTCAGGGACATCCCATTTCAGACTGTTAGTGCCGCGCCTGTCCGTAACTTTATCAAAATCGTAGCTCATCATAACCCTCCGTTTTTCTTCCGCAAAACACTGATTTGCTGAATTGTATAATGCTGGTATTTTACCATAACCACGTACAAAATACCATTAGATTTTTCTTAATTCTTCTTTGCCGGAGCGTGTTTGAAAATTGCTTTCCGGCAGATGTCAG
>CANTGP010000220.1 GCA_947653315.1 uncultured Lachnospiraceae bacterium | reverse complement strand
AATTGATTTTATTCCCGCGAGCAACGAGCCAAGTAGCCGCACTCGTGCGGATATTGGGCGACTGCCGCGAGGGTCAATACCCACACATCGCAGATGTGTTGCGCTTTGCAACGCTGGAAGATTGATGCTCCGTTGCTTGCAGCGGGGTTGTTGACTTCTACTTATTAGACGGCTGACGCAGTCAAAACGTCCCAAAAAATTTCATTCTATCCAAAAACCCCCTACCCGCGCGCCAGGCACCCGCCAGCTTCGGTGCAAAAGAAGAAAAGCCCCGTTTTCACGGGGCTTTCCTTCTTTATTTTCTTATGAGGGGGGAGATAGTGAGTTTTAAATAGTGAGTTCTTCAACTATCCATGATTTATCATAAAAGATAATTGTGTCCTTCCTGTGTTTTTTTCCGAAAAAACTTATAAACTTTCCTAACCATTCATAAACTCATTCTTAAGAAATTGAGCCGCGCGCCCCGTGCGCCGCTTTAGCGGCATCTTCCTCTGCACGGGGCTGTGCAATCGAGTAGGGAAGGGTATCTTCCCTACTCGCCGCGCGGCCCGCATGCTGTGAAACAGCAAATTTCCATATGCGGGCCTGTGCATAAAAGAAGAAGAAAAGCCCCGTTTTCACGGAGCCTTCCTTCTTTATTTTCTTATGAGGGGGGAGATAGTGAGTTTTTAAATAGTGAATTCTTCAACTATCTGTAACCTATCATAAAAGATAATTGTGTCCTTCCTGTGTTTTTTTCCGAAAGAAATTATAAACTTTCCTTCGAAATCCCAAAACACACATTACCGGCACAAAGCCAAAAAATTTAATCCACGTCGCTCTCGCTTGCCGCCACCGCAGAAACCACCGAAGTTACCGCTGCAATAATTACGGCAATAATCACGATCAGCAAGCCGCCGCCCAAAATTAACATTTCCATACTCTTTTACCTCTTTTCTTCCCAAATTCCTCTGTCCGGCTTCCAAACAGGTCCGGATTATTCTGCCTATCGTTTATTATAACACACCATTTCCGTTTTTGCCATAAAATTTCATTTATTTCGGCATCCGTGCATTCGCAAGAATAAACGCAATAAGTTTACTTGCCGAATCCCTTTCAAAAGGAAAAACTCTATTGAAATATTTATAGTACAGTAATATGGACCAGTAAACTTCATAGCCGCCTTTATCATATTCTTCTTCCGTGGGAAAATATGACAAACATCCATTGGTATATCCATTTACATAAAAAAACGGATTATTTAATTTCTCCATTGATTCAAGGGCAAATTCAACCATTAACTCATATGGCACTCCGCAAATACACCATTTTCCAATTGCAAAATATTGAACTTCTACCTTTTCCTCTTGCCTATACACCCCTGCATTACGCAGTCTCTTTATCTCCCCTAACCATGCCCTTCCATCTATTCCGCAATCATTCTTTGCTTCTTCCGCAATTTTTTCCGCCATTGTAAGAGACGGTACATCCGCATACATACTCATTTCCCTTGAATACATATCAATCACTGACGTATCTGCCACTTCCATCGACGCTATCCTCTGTGACAATTTTTCCCAAATGACGGTTGCCATATCTTCCAAAGCCGTACTCGATCTATGATATTGCTCCCCTCTTGCATCTATTGGCGTTTCTGCGGAATTAAAATACTTAGGCGCTATATTTCCGGCTGAACCTTGTATCACCATAACCGGACAACCATATTTCTCCTGCAACAACTCCCTGATACTCCCAAAATAATCCGGCGATATCAAATAATTATCACGTTTCAACACATTGCAATGAGCCGTTACCCGAATTAAAAGAAACTTTGTTTCTTCTTTGTCTAAACCACATACCTTTAATATGCCGGCTCTTTTATCCAAATTTATATTATCCTCTCGTCTATTAACGCCAATATCAACTTCCACATTGTCCCACCCGACGAAAACCGGATGCATATCAATCTTTGCACTATGTACTGCCGCTAAAATGTTTCCGCATACCATTTCAAAGTATTCTTCCGAATCATCCACATTTGGTGCGGAATGACAATGCGAAAAGCACAACATTACTTTATCACATGTAACTTCTAAAATATTGCCCACTTCCATTCGCAATCTATCTGCCAATTCCTTCTTAAATCCAATGTTATCAATTGTAATTAAGCAACAGCAATCTTCCGTTTGCCATATCGACACTTGTGCCAATAATGGTTTCAATACCCCTTTGGACGTATTATCTGTTCTATTAAACCCAATCAATTGCAATGGAGTCTCGGGTGTTATATCTGTTTCTGCATATCCTAGTTTTATCATTATCCTATCTTCCCGCCTCACTTTCTACAATCTGTCCCACTAGAGCGCTGAATTATAACAAACAGTAAGTTACGCATTGCCTTTTCTTCCATATAATAATCCTATACCGCAACATAAAGGGGATACCTCATGGACACCACAATTAACCTTCCCGAAATCATCACCGGTCTGCAAAACGGCAGGTACCCGAAATTGGGAAGCGGCTCCGGCAGGCGGGTCTATGACCTGCAAAACGGTATGGCACTAAAAACCGCAAAAAACGTCCGGGGCTACGCCCAAAATCAAATCGAAGCCATCATTTCCGAAATGGACGATTCCCAGCTTTTCGCCAAAGTCCTTTTTATTTCCAAGGATAACCTGTATCTCGTTATGGAAAAAGCGGAACCCGTTACGGATTTTTCCCAGGTCCTTCACTATTTTAAAGCAGGCTCAAACCGCGAACTGTTCCAACGGGACGACTTCAGCTATATTCCCCTGAAATACAATCTCCTGCTCAGCGACTTATGCCGCCCCGTCAACTGGGGAATGCTGGACGGGCGTCCTGTCATTATCGACTATGGATTCACCGGAAGAATCAAACGCAGATACTATTCTTTCCTGTAACCCCACGTCATTCCACGCCCCGCAGCCATACTCCTCCCACGTAAGGTTTGACGCATTCCGCAAACCGCTCCAGTTCATTCCGGCCACAGGCATGGAATCCCGTTTCCATCACCCCTGCGCTGTCCCGGTAGCTTTGCAGGAAATATTTTTCCGCCCCTTTTATTTCCCTTCCTATGGCAGTTATTTCCTTCTCCCCGTGCAGTTCCTTTACCACCGTAGTGCGGAATTCGTAAGGAATGCCGCTTTCCATAATTATGCGGATGGCTTCCCTGATACGTCCCGTATCCACGGATATATCCCCTACGGTTTCCCCGTAACGCTCCATGCTGTTTTTCACGTCCATGGCAATATAATCCAACAGCCGCGCATTAAGCAGACCCTTAAGCGTTTCCGGCCGGTATCCGTTGGTATCCAGCTTTACCAAATACCCCATTTCCTTCACTTTCCTTATAAAATCATCCAATCCCGCCGCAAGCGTGGGTTCTCCTCCGGTCAGGCATACACCGGTCAGGATTCCTTTTCTTTTTTCCAAAAAACCAAGCACTTCCGTCTCACGGATTACCGGCTGGGCTTCCGGCCGTAATACCAAATCACTGTTTTGGCAGAAAGGGCAGCGGAAATTACACCCTCCCGTAAAAACCGTCGCCGCCACATGTTCCGGGTAATCCAGTAAAGTAGTCTTATTGTATCCGCATATCCTCATTCCCACACCCCCTGACATTTCCCAAAAATCCATTTGCCACCCTGCCAAAGATATATTATTATTATACTAATGCAAAAAAACCGCAATCCGAAGCGGGCGTACTTTGAACAGGACAGGAACCCCATTATGGACATTCACGAAAAATACATGAAAGAAGCACTGAAACAGGCAAAAAAAGCATACGCTTTGGGCGAAGTCCCCATTGGATGCGTCATTACCCACGAAGGAAAAATCATCGGCAGGGGCTATAACCGCCGCAATACCGACAAAAACACCCTGTCCCACGCGGAAATCACCGCCATCAACAAAGCCAGCAAAAAAATCGGCGACTGGCGGCTGGAAGACTGTACGCTCTACGTCACATTGGAGCCGTGCCAAATGTGCGCCGGAGCCATCGTACAGGCACGCATCCCCGAAGTGGTCATGGGCAGCATGAACCCCAAGGCAGGCTGCGGCGGATCCATCCTGAACATTTTGGAAATGCCGCAGTTCAACCATCAGGTCCGGGTTATAAGGGGCGTACTGCAGGAAGAATGCAGCGCCATGCTGACCACCTTTTTCAAGGAACTGCGCATCCGCAACAAACTGGAAAAGCAGCGGAAACAGCAAAAACCGGAGGAAAACTAAAAACCGGGCAAACACGGCAGTGGGATTGGATGACGGAATCCCGTCATCCAATTCCGCTGCCGTCAAACTCCGGAATAAAACTTTCCGAACAAGTCTCCCCTTCCTGGATGAAACCGTTTTCAATCCCAAGCCCGATGGCATAATCCACAACGTCGTCATACTCCCTTGCCGTAACGGTCCGGTTCAGTTCGGGATACCGTTTGATATCAAGAAACCGGGGAATTGGCGTATACTGGTTCATGATGCTGACATAGATGTCATCTTTATAAGTATGGTACAAATACCGCAGTACCGCCTTGGAATCTTCCGCCGCATCCGGCAGCAAAAGATGCCGGACAATGACACCTTTTACCATAAGAGCATCTTCCTCCCCTCCGGCCGCTGCCGTCCCGGGCGGTTCAAATACGGGCTTCCCCGTTTGACGCACCATCTCGGCAATGGCGGCACTGGCATACCGGAAATAATCCTCGGCACCGGAATATTTCCCGCTGAGGACCGGGGAATAATATTTTAAATCGGGCAGGTAAATATCCACCAAACCCTCCAGCATTTCCAACGTTTCCACCTTTTCATAGGAACCGGTATTATAAACAACCGGAATCGTAAGCCCGTCTTTTTTTGCGGTTTCCAAGGCACGGATAATTTGGGGGACAAAATGGGTGGGCGTCACCAAGTTAATGTTGCACGCCTGCTTCTCCTGCAATTCCAAAAATATTTCAGCGAGCCGCCCCACGGAAATGATTTTTCCGTTTTCTCCCCTGGAAATGCGGTGGTTCTGACAAAATACGCAGCGCATGTTGCAGCCCGAAAAAAAGACAGTACCCGAACCGGTCTGTCCCGAAATGCAAGGTTCCTCCCATTTATGGAGCGAAGCCCTTGCCGCTTTTATTTCACTGCCCTGCCCGCAATAACCGCGCATTCGGACAATATGTGCCATACCGTCCCCTGCTTCCAAAGCATCGGCGCCTTCTTTTGCCATACGGTCCGCATGGCAGTTTCTTGGGCAGAGGGTACAATCCGATAAGTCCATGGTTTTCCTGCCTCCGTAATACAAATACCGTGCGTCCTGCGTTGAGCGTGGCCAATATACGTTACCTTTACAGTTAACTCCGCCAGGCACCCTCACGGCACATGGAAGGTTCCGCTTAGTGCTGCTTTGTTCCCAACCTGACACGATTCACGGATTCCCATTGCGTAAGACCCAAACTTCAACGCCACTTATAAAGGGCAGCTATACCAACATAAGCCCGCGACAGAACATCACCCCTACTAGAGCGGATTGTAGGTACAGGACACCGCTAACGCCCCGGCTGCACGGTTTCTTAAGTATACTTTGTTTTGGGGGATTTGTCAATGGAAGGGCGGTATTTTACAGAAAACGCGTAACGCTTCAGCCTGAATGTTGTGTGGGTGGCGGACGCCCGTGCGTGGTTTTTTT
>CANTGP010000219.1 GCA_947653315.1 uncultured Lachnospiraceae bacterium | reverse complement strand
GCCGCCGTGGTCATAAACCACCCTTTGGGAACAATTAGAAATAGCCCATTTTTGCTGTCAGGTTTGAACAGCCATCGGAAGGGAAGCACGGGGCGGCAGGGAGAAACCGGACAGGGGATTCCGCTCCTGGCTCCTGCGTCCGCCCCAGCATTCCAACCGGGTTTACATTCCTTTTTTTAAATCTTTCAGGAAGAAAGTCAACCGCACCGTCGTTCCTTTCCCTTTCTCCGAATAAATCCTCATGTTGCGGCTTCCCCCATAATGAAGGTTCAGCCGTTGGTTAATGTTATATAAGCCGATACTCTTGCTGCGCCCGAAATCCTTCACGTCGATATTCCGGCGCAGTTCCTCCAGCTTCCCACTGTCCATGCCGCAGCCGTTATCCTCCACATCGATAAAGAAAAACTCCTCCCGGATATAGAGATGGATGCGGATGATGCCCCCGCTTTCCACCTCCTCCAGCCCATGCAGCAGGGCATTTTCCACAATCGGCTGCAGTGTCAGCGGAAGGATTCCCATTTCCTGCGTCTCCACGCCGTCCTCCACCTCAAACACCCCGTCGAACTTTTCCCCGAACCGCAGCTTTTGGATGGCAAGGTAGTTCTCCACATGGGCAAGCTCCTTGTCCAATGTCGTAACCGCCGTCCCCGTATTGTCCAGTACGTAACGCAGCGATTTGCCCAGCATCTTAATGGCACGCGCCGCTTCCCTGTCCCCGGCCGTAAATGCCTTCATGCGGATGGTTTCCAGCGTATTATACAGGAAATGGGGGTTAATCTGGCTTGCCAGCATCTTAAACTCCATCGCCTGCTGCCGGTTTTCCAGTTCTTTTTCCTTTATGCGCGCCTCATACATCTGCGCGTCCTTGCTCTTTATGTTTTTCACCATGATTTCCAAATCGGAAAAAGCCTCCGCCAGTTCATCCTGCCCGCTGACCGGATCGGTAATTTCATAATCCTCATTGCTCGCCTGGTGCATGGCATGACGGAGAGTCAGCACGCGGGAGGAAAAATATGCCGTAAAATAATGAATCATAATTCCCGGTATCAGCACCGCCAGGGCAATGATAACGGCGCAGATGCCAATGATGTTTTTGATGTTGCCAAATGCCTGTTTGTTCACCGTACAGATATAAACATCCGAATCCGACTGGTACATGGGCAGTGTGGATATATCCACAAAGCATCTCCTGCCTTCCATGACCAGTGTCCCCGTATACCGGTAATGGCTTTCCCCGTAACCGATGGGGACTGCCTGCCCCTGACCGTAAACGCTCCGGTCCGTACTGAAAAACACAGGTTCTTTGTCCACGGACACCATCGTTTCATACTGACGGCTGCCGATTCTGGTATGCAGGTAATTATCGCTGATGCGGATGACCAGCACTCCTTCAAAACCGGAATGCATCACCGGAATCTTGCGCACCAGGCAGAAATTCCAATATTCGTTCCCGTATTTGTCTCTGCTCATCATGGGTACCCAAAATACGCTGGACTGCCCAAGCGCCCGCTGGTACCATTTCTTTCCCCGGATTTCTTTATCCGCATAGCGGAACTGCTTGTAATCCGTCAGGGTCGGGTTATTGGTGTAAATTTCGATACTTTCTATTTCGGCATAGTTATAATTATAGTTATCCAGCGCGGTTAGCCGTTCCACCTTCTCCGCCATGTCGTTATGCAGGAAATAATTTCCCCGCAGGACATCCTGGACTCCTTCGTCAAAAATCAGGTTTTCCGATATGTTATAGACCTGCGTGGTGATTTCAAACAGAATATTTTTCACCCGTGAATTATCCGATTCCAGTAAATCCCTGTGGTAATCCGTCAGTAACCGGTATGTATTCCATAAGAGAAATGTACCGATTAATGTTACCGGCAGTAGTACTGCCAAAGTATATATGGTATAGAGCTGCCTGCGTATGCCGGATTGTTTTAACATGGGATACCTGCCTTCTTTCCAAATCGTATGGTTTGTTTCGTATAGTTTGTTTGGTTCCGTAAGGTTCTTCCGCCCCTTCCTTCCCCTGTCCCATTAAGTAAAACACGAAGCCGCTTCTTTGTAAATACACAAAAAATTCAGGTATATCACATCCAAAAAAAACGGTATACACCCTTGCATACTTTCCTTTATAATAATTTATAAGAATGGTCTTCCCCACATCGGGAAAGATCAGAAAAAACAGCAAAAACAGGAAACAGGAAAACAGGAAAAGAAAGGAACGGTAAAAACATGAAATTCAGTAACGGATGCTGGCTGCAAAAAGAAGGCTGTGCCTGCTTTGCGCCACAGGAAATTTATTTCAGCAACATCGAAGAAAAAAAAGTAACGCTGCTCGCCCCCACACACCCCATCCGGCAGCGCGGGGATACGCTTGGAGGAATTAACCTGACGTTGGAAATCACCTCCCCCGCGCCGGAAATTTTACGGGTACGCACCTACCATCACAAAGGCTCCTTAACGGACACTCCCTCTTTCGGGCTGGAACTAACGCAAGACCTGCCGCTTAACGTACAGGAAACGGAAGACGCCGTTTCCGTATCCAGCGGAACGCTGACGCTGACCGTTACCAAAAAGAACTGGTCCATGACCTACCTGCGGGACGGGAAAGCCATTACCAAAAGCACCGGCAGGGATCTCGCCCTGATGAAGACGGACTGGAAAGGCGACGCTTATGACAAAGGGGACAATTCGGATACTTACATGCGCCAAATGCTTTCCCTCTCGGTAGGGGAACTGGTATACGGCATGGGCGAGCGTTTCACCCCGTTCATCAAAAACGGACAGAGCGTGGATATTTGGAATGCGGACGGCGGGACCAGCACGGAACAGTCATACAAGAATATCCCTTTCTATCTGACCAACAAAGGGTACGGCGTACTGGTTAACCACCCCGAAATGGTTTCCTTTGAAGTCGGGACGGAAATGGTAACAAGGACCGAATTTTCCGTGGAAGGCGGATATTTGGATTATTTCTTCATCAACGGGCCTTCCATGAAGGAAGTACTGACCCGTTACACGGATTTAACGGGAAAACCCTCCCTCCCCGCCCCCTGGACGTTCGGGCTGTGGCTTTCCACTTCCTTTACCACAAATTACGACGAGGAAACCGTGATGAGCTTCGTGGACGGCATGATCAACCGGGGCATCCCCCTGCGCACGTTCCACTTCGACTGTTTTTGGATGAAAGACTTCCATTGGACCGACTTCGTATGGGACAGCCGCGTCTTCCCCGACTCGGCAGGAATGCTTGGACGCATCAAGGCCAAAGGTTTAAATATCTGCGTATGGATTAACCCTTACATCGCACAGGAATCCGTCCTTTTCGATGAAGGGGCAAAAAAAGGCTACTTCATCAAACGCACCAACGGGCAGGTATGGCAATGGGATATGTGGCAGCCCGGCATGGCAATCGTGGACTTTACCAATCCCGAAGCCTGCCGCTGGTTCCAGGAAAAACTGGAAGCGCTGCTGGACATGGGCGTGGATTGTTTCAAGACGGATTTCGGCGAAAGGATTCCGTCGGAAGACGTCACCTACTTCGACGGCTCCGACCCGAAAAAAATGCACAACTACTATACGTATCTCTATAACAAATGTACGTTTGAACTGCTGGAGCGCAAACGCGGCAAAGGGGAAGCCGTGCTGTTCGCCCGTTCCGCCACGGTCGGCGGGCAGAAATTCCCCGTACACTGGGGCGGCGACTGCTGGTCGGACTACGAGTCCATGGAAGAAAGCCTGCGGGGCGGACTGTCGCTGATGATGTCCGGCTTCGGCTATTGGGCGCATGACATCGGCGGCTTTGAAAATACTTCCACGGCGGATGTTTACAAGCGCTGGGTAGCATTCGGCCTGCTGTCCTCCCACAGCCGCCTCCACGGAAGTTCTTCCTACCGCGTGCCCTGGGTCTACGATGAAGAAGCCGTGGACGTGGTCCGCTTCTTCACCCGCTTCAAGGCAAAACTGATGCCCTACTTATACAAAACGGCAGTGGATACTTCCCGAAGCGGCATCCCCACCATGAGAAGCATGGTACTGGAATATCCGGAAGACAAAACCTGCCATTTCCTTGACAAACAATACATGCTGGGAGACAGCCTGCTGGTGGCGCCCATTTTCAATGAGGAGGGATACGCCGAATATTACCTCCCGGCAGGCATTTGGACGGATTTCTTCACCGGGGAGGAGAAACAGGGCGGCCGGTGGATTACGGAAAAACACGGCTATCTGAGCATCCCCCTGTTGGCAAAGGAAAATTCCATCATTGCCATGGGTTCCGTGGACAGCCGGCCTGATTACGATTATACGGAACATGCCGAACTGCGTCTCTATGCCCTGCGTGACGGGCAGGAGGCTTCCACTTCCGTCTGCGGCATGGACGGGAAAACAGGGCTTGCCGTCAAGGCACTGAAAAATGAGAAAGAAATAAGAGTCCGTGTGGAGACGGATGCGGAAACGGAATACACCCTGCGCTTTATCAATACGGCAGTCAGCGCATCTTCCGTCATGGGGCTTGCCATGGATGGCCATGACAGTATCCTCCGCCTGAAAGGGACACAGGATTTGACGGTCAGCATATAACAACTCCATGAAACACAAATCTTCCTGCCAACAGGCATACCGCCTGTTGGCAGTTTTTTTGCGCGGACGCTTGCGGAGGAATATGCCGCTAAATCGGCACTTGCACATTTTTTGTTATTTTGACTAATTTCGTACCATATTACAATAATTTATCTTTTTTTGTTACTTTATGTCGAATAAAAGTGCAAATAATGCTTGACAGTGCATAACGGAAATTATAAAATATTTTTCTGTAAGGTAACGTTTTATACTTTCAACTATCTAAGGAGGTTTTACAATGAAAAAAGCAACACTTACCAAACTGTTTTGCTCAGCCCTTGCAATCGCTTTGTGCGTGCCGGCTGTGCTTACCAGTCCCATAACAACGAATGCGGCAGCCGCTACGGTTTCCGGCGGTCAGGTCGTTCCGGGCGGTGATTCCACGGACACGGAGAATCCGGGGGACGGTTCCGTTTCCGGCAACAAACCCGGTACGGACAAACCCGGCACCGACGAACCCGGAACGGACGAACCCGGTACCGACAAACCCGGCACAAATGAACCCGGCAGCAGCTCCACGGATGAATCCGGTTCCGGTGATTCCGGCGCAGACAGCTCCGCTTCCGGCAATTCCGGATCCGGTACGGTAACCAGCTCTGCCATCACGACTTCCACAACCGTTGTCATCGGAAACAGCCGCGTGGCTTCTTCCATTGGCGGTATCAATACGGCAAGCGCTGTCAGTGCAACCGTTGTTTCCACACCGGTGGAATCCCTTGCAGCCGCTATCGGTTTGAGCGAGTCTGACCGTCAGGCAGGCACCAACATCCGCTCTTACATCTGCGACAACCGCGACAAGGCTTCCAAGGCAGCACTCCAGTCTGCAGCCGAATCCGCAGGAAAAACCGTTGTGGGCTACGTAAACATGGATTTATACACCATCACGAAGAAGGGCGTGGTATCCAAAGTTACCACTTCCACCGAACCCGTCACCATTACATTTGCTTTACCCGCACGCCTTGCAAAGACTAATGCGAATTTCTCCGTACTGGCCATCGGCGCAGACGGCAAAGCGGTTATTATGAATGACGTGGACACCGATCCCAGGACACTGACCTTCAATACGAAAGTATTCGGTGCGTTTACCA
>CANTGP010000218.1 GCA_947653315.1 uncultured Lachnospiraceae bacterium | reverse complement strand
CCGTACCGCCATCCGCCGCGTCAGAGGGCATATGCTTTCCGCTGCCGCCGTCCGCACTACCGTCATGTAACGCCCCGGCGCTGCCTGCCGCTTTCCATCCGCCTGCATAAGCCGGCAGGCTTTCCAATCCTTCCAAAGCGGTCTGCGCTTCTTCCACCTTAATAATCTTCTGTTCCGGGATATGCCGCCGCAAAACCCTTTCCAGTACGGACAACTCAATGGGCTTCGCCACAAAATCCGCGAAGCCTTCCGCAAGAAACATCTCCCGCGCCCCGCCGATGGCATTCGCCGTAAGGGCAATGACGGGCACTTCCTGGAAATACTTTCCGGGCTTCTGCCTGAGCCGGTGCAGGGTCTCCACACCGTCCATTTCCGGCATCATATGGTCCATAAACACGAAGTCAAAATCCATGGATTCGATTTTATCCAAGGCTTCCTTCCCGCTTCCCGCCGCAAACACCTTTATTTGGTAAGGGCGCAGCAGACCTTCCACCACGCGCAGGTTCATCACATTGTCATCCACCACCAGGATATTCGCCTGCGGCGCAATGAACCGCCCGTCCATCCGGCGTCCGCCTTCCATGCTCTGCACTACGTGCTCGCCGTTTAAGACTGCCGCAATGGAAAGAACCGAAAAAGGCTTGTATATGTAATACATCCCACTGTCCGCATTTTCGCCGTTTTCCCGCTCCTTTACCAGTACCACATTCATCTCTTTGGATATTTTTTCAAAATATTCTTTTTCCTCGCAGTATTCCTCCCAACTGATAAACACATGGCTGAATTTTTCCTTTTCCAAATACCGCTTTAATTCCTGCAGGTTCTTACACGGGCGGCAGGCAATCTGCAACTGCTCCGCGATATGACGGATGGTGGATGCATACCCTTCCCGGATTGCCGCAAAATCATATTTTTCCATGTTAATATAATACGCCACACGGATTTTTTCCGGATTGTGCAGGGAGATAATCGGTGTCCGGTCCACGACTTTCTGCGGAATGACAATCTGCATCTCGGTTCCCCTTCCCGGTGCGCTTTTCACGGTGATAAAACCGCCCATTTTGCCCACCAGCGCTTCCGTAATGGCAAGCCCAAGCCCGATGCCGCCCTCCTGACGGTTTCTCTTTGTATCCACCTGGTTAAAGCTGGAAAACAGCTTCTCAATATTTTTTTCCTCCATGCCGATTCCGGTATCCTTCACCGTCACCGACAGGTTCACGCCGTATGCTTCCTTCCTCGTATTGATTGCAAGGATAACCGCTCCCTCTTTCGTAAACTTAATGGCATTATCCACCACATTCATGATGGCACGGCGGATTTTCTGCTCATCCCCCACCATGCCGCAGGGCATAACTGCCTCACAGTCCACAATCAGTTCCAAATTCTTCCCTTCCTTGCGCGCCAAAGCCATGTTCATGATATCGTTAATGGTGGAAGTAATATTATAAGGCTCCTCCACCAGCGTCATATTCCCTGATTCCAATTCGGAGAAATCCAGGATATCGCTGACCACGGACAACAGATTCCGCCCCGCCGTCTGTATCCCGAACACATCTTCCCTGACACGGAACGGAAGATCCTCCCGCAGTATCATTTCACTGATACCGCATACGGTATTGATGGGGGTACGGATTTCGTGGGACACGTTTGCCATGAAATCGTCTTTGCTGCGCTCCGTCCTGCGCAGGTCCGAAATCACCCGCCACAGCCTCCGGTTGCTTTCCACCTGTCCCCTGACCAGATAATAGGTCACGTATTCCGCCAGATATACGGAAAAAATCTGCAGGACCATCCTCGCCCCCTCCCCGTCCGCCGTGATATGGATGTCATGCAGGATAAACCCATGATAAAAAAGCAGGAATGTCGAAGCCCCTGCCGCCACGGAAACAATATTCGGAATACAGTATATCCCCAACAGGATTATCATGCATGTCATTGTGGAAAGGATACTGAAATAGCTGCTGGAATGTATCCCGTAAACGAGCATGTTCATCCATGACATACAGGACGTAAACACCGCACGGAACCGGTAATCCCTGTACTTTTTCACATGGACGGCTATGCATGACGCCATCCCGGCAAGAATAAGCCACGGCACCCATTTGCCCCACCCCAGCACCGAAGCCATAACCGTCATCCCCAAAGTATAAACCACGTAAACCGCCAAAACTACCCGTTCCACTTTCTGCTCGTTTTCCCGCTCGAAATCCATTTTCCTCCCCCGCCCGTCCTTGCATTTCCAGTCGGCGCCGTAAATGCTTATGCCGGCTTATCTTTCCGTTTTTCCATACCTTCTTATTCGCCCAAACGTTCCCGCAGTACCGCTTCCATACCGTTGAATACCTCCACGATCACCGGATCAAACTGTGTTCCCTTTCCTTCCTCCAAAATACCCAGCACCTTTTCCATCGGGCGGACCGGCTGCTTATAACAGCGCTCCTCATATAACGCGTCAAACACGTCCGCCACTGCCATAATCCTTGCGCAGAGCGGAATTTCCTCTCCTTTTAATCCCGCGGGATAACCCGTGCCGTCCCAGCGCTCATGGTGGTACATGGCGATGTCACTGGCAACCCTGACGTACTCCTCATTTTCCACATCCCCGATAATTCCCTTTATGACATCCGTACTGTAAACGGTATGTTTCTTCATCGTTTCAAATTCTTCCGGCGTCAGCCTCCCCGGCTTCTGCAAAATACTGTCCGGTATCTTAATCTTGCCGATATCATGCAGCGGCGCCGCCTTGCAGATATTCTGCATATATTCTTCATCCAAAATGTCTGAAAAAAGTCCTTTTCCCGACAGTTCCTCCACAATCAGTTCCACATATCCCTGCGTATTCTTCACATGCTTTCCGGTGCTTCCGTCCCTGCTTTCAATTAAATTCGCCAACCCTATGATGACATTCTCCTGTATTTCCCCGATGCGTTTGGAACGTTCCATCAACTGTTCCGCCTGTTCCTTCACCAGCGTTTCCAGACTGTTGTGGTACTGCTCCAGCTCAAGGGCGCGTTTCACCCTGCTCTTTAGGATATCCGGGACAAACGGCTTGCCCACGAAATCAAAAGCGCCTACCTGAAAACATTTGGTTTCCGTCTCCGTACTCTTGTCCGCCGTCAGGAAAATGACCGGAATGGTATTGATGTCTTTCATGGTTTTTAACTGTTCCATGGTTTCAAAACCGTCCATTTCCGGCATGTTGATATCCAGCAGAATGACGTCCGGGCGGTTTTTCCCCAGGTATTTCAGTGCCGCCGGTCCTGAATTAGCCGCGGCAATCCGGTATTCCCCGCCGAGAATCTTTTGGGCAAGCATAAGGTTTGCACTGTCATCATCCACGACTAATATGATTCCTTTCATTGGTCATCCTCCGTGTTTTGCTGCTTTCGGGCATCCGTTCTTGCATACGCCATGCTTTCATCTTATCATAGCCCCTCGGATTTATCAAGCAAAGACTCCGTTTACGTTTCCCCATTTTATAAGCCCTTACGCCGCACAAGGGCACATTTGCGGCGGCAAAAGATTATCTCAAAAGCGTGATGAACGGCAAAATCCCAATCCCGACAAAGGCATGACCAAACGCTCAACCAACGGTATCTTGCATTGAAGGAGAAAGTGAAAGAAGCAGAGAAAAGCAGAAAAGAGTATTTACAGTATCTTACGGCAGGAACAAAGGGAACAACAGCCCCGCGGAAAGCAGGATATGAAGCGATAACAGACAGGGCGGCGGGACAGCCACCGCCGCCCTATTAGGGGCTTTTATCAGACCGATAAACCGGGATGGGCAATCCCGCTGCCGCCGCCCCGTCAAAAAATCCCGCCCGTGCGTCCGCTTCCTACACACGGTGGTTTTTCACATCGTCAAATTCCCTAAGCATCTCCTCCGAAGGAGCCGGCGTTGCAAGGCTGACCGCAACGATGGCAAGCATCCCCAAAACAAAACCGATGGCAAGGGAATACAGTCCTGTCACTGCACCCAGCGTGCTTCCTCCTGCCAGCGGAATATAATCCCATATGATTACCGTCAGCGCACCCGTCGCAATTCCCGCTACCGCTCCCTGGAAATTCGTCCGTCTCCAGTACAGCGACAAAAGCACCGTAGGGCCGAACGCCGCACCGAGTCCCGCCCACGCATTGGATACCAACCCCATAATGGAACTGTTCGGGTTTAGGGCGATAAGGTAAGCCAAAATCGCGATGACAAATACCGTAATCCTGCTGACCGTCAGCACCGTCTTATCATCCGCATCCTTTTTCCACACCCCTTTGAAAATATCCTCCGCCATGCTGGAAGCGCTGACCAAAAGCTGGGAATCCGCCGTGGACATGATAGCCGCCAAAATACCGCACAGGAAGATACCTCCGATAACCGGGGCTTTCCAGTCCTGCGTAAACAATTTAATAATCATTTCGATAAAAACATTTTCCTCCGCACCGCCGCTTAACACCGTGGGATACAGGTAAGCCCTGCCGATAACCCCGATGACCACCGCGAAAGCAAGGGACAGCGCCACCCAGCCAATGGCAATCCCTTTGGATTTCTTTAATTCCTTTTCATCCCTGACCGCCATAAAACGCACTAAAATATGGGGCATTCCACAATATCCAAGTCCCCATGCAAGCTGGGAAATGATATCCACCGCACGGTACGTCCCCGTCCCGTCATTGGTAAGGCTTAAGAATCCCGCGGCTCCGCCTGCCGCACCGCTGAGTTCCAAGGCATCGGAGACATTTCCGCCCCCGACCAGCATCCAAGCCGCAATAGGCACCACCAAAAGACCGATTAACATTAATGTCCCCTGGATAAAGTCCGTGACACATACCGCCAAAAAGCCGCCCATAAACGTATAGGTCAGAATCACCAGCGCGCCTACCGTAAGGGCAATCCGGTAATCCATACCGAATACCGAATGAAACAGTTTGCCCCCCGCCGCCAATGCGGATGCCGTATAAACCAAAAAGAAAACCACGATGGTAACGGAGGAGATTAACAGAAGCACCCTTTTCTTATCATGGAAACGGTTCTCAAAATAAGTGGGCAGCGTCAGCGAGTTGTTGGCACGGATGGTATAACTCCGCAGCCGTCCCGAAATAAACAGCCAGTTGCATACCGTCCCGATAAAAAGCCCGATGGCAATCCATGCCTGCCCGGTCCCAAGCGCGTACACACTTCCCGGCAGCCCCATTAACAGCCACCCGCTCATATCGGAAGCCTGCGCCGAAAGCGCCGCCACCCAGCCGTTTAACTGCCTGCCCCCTAAGAAATAATCCTCGGAGCTGTTGTTTTTCTTCGCGTATACCGCACCGACAAATACCATCATCAGCAGATATAACACAAACGCCACAATAATCCATCCCAATGAGTCGCTCATCTTATGTCCTCCCTGTATTTTCAAATTTGTATACAATAATACCGTTGCACACAAATCTGATTATACGGTAAGGACACCGTCAAGTCAATACTTTACCAAAGTAATGCGGAAAAATCGTAAAAATTCGGGCTGAAATGTTGCGGCATTGAAAAGCGCTATTTCTTCACTCCCGGATTTGTGGTATCATGGAGTACGGAGAGACCGGAAATCTTGCCGGAATTTAGGGAGGGACAATGAAAATTATAGAAGTTGCAAAAATGACACCGTCACTGTCAGAACAGTTAACCGTTGTATGGGAAAAATCCGTAAAGGCAACACCGTTTGCGTTAGAGGTTATGGAACGCCTGAACGCAGCGTGCAGGAAA
>CANTGP010000217.1 GCA_947653315.1 uncultured Lachnospiraceae bacterium | reverse complement strand
CGGATACGGCGCCGGATATATGGCAACGCAGATAAACCGTCTGGCACATGGCGGCGGCTAAAGCGTGTTTAAAAATGAAAAGGAGATGGCCAAAATGGGACAGACATTATATTTGGAATGTGAATCGGGAATCAGCGGGGACATGACGGCGGCGGCATTATTGGATTTGGGCGCTGACAGGACAGTGCTGGAGCAGGCGTGGAAAAGCCTGCCGGTACAGGGCTTTGAAGTGGAAATAAGCAGGGTTAAGAAAGCCGGACTGGATGTATGTGATTTCCGTGTGAAGCTGGATAAAGAACACGAGAATCATGACCATGATATGGATTATTTATTCGGACACAGGCAGCAGGAAAGCCGACATGCAGAAGAAGGACATGTGCATGGGGAATGTGCCGGGGAAGGGCATAGGCACGGAGAACATGTCCACGGGACACATTCCCACGGTCATCACGGTTCCCATGAACACAGGGGGCTGCAGGAAGTGTTGGATATTATCGGAAAAGCGCAAATCAGCAGCAGGGCGAAGGAAACGGCGTCCGCCATGTTCCGCATTTTGGCACAGGCGGAAGCAAAGGCGCACGGGACATCTTTAGAGCAGGTGCATTTCCATGAGGTGGGTGCGGTGGACTCCATTGTGGACATCCTTACCGTGGCGGTATGCCTTGACAACCTTGATATTACGGAAGTCATCGTACCGTATGTATGCGAAGGGAGCGGCAGCATCCGGTGCCAACACGGGATACTTCCGGTACCCGTCCCTGCGGTGCTTCATATTGTGGAAGCCCATGGAATCCCCCTTAGGATGACCGGCATGGAAGGCGAACTGGTGACGCCCACGGGGGCGGCAATCGTGGCGGCCCTGCGGACATCGGACAGGCTTCCGTCGGAATTTACCGTAAAGAAGACGGGAACCGGAGCCGGAAAGCGTCAATATGAAAGGCCGAGTCTGCTGCGCGCCATGCTGGTGGAGCCTGCCGGAGCGGAAACCGGTAGTGAAAGCAGTACCGTCTGCAAGCTGGAAACCAATATGGACGACTGCACGGGGGAAACCCTTGGTTATGTGATGAACCTTCTGCTGGCATCCGGCGCGAGGGATGTGTATTACACCCCCGTATATATGAAGAAAAACCGTCCGGCATACCAGTTGACCGTAATCTGTGACGAAGGGAAACGGGAAGAATTGGAGCGGTTGATTTTCCGGGAAACCACCACTATCGGTATCCGGCGTGTGCAGATGGAGCGGACGGTACTGCCAAGGCAAATGGAAAGCCGGATGCTGCCCTATGGCGAACTGAAAGTGAAACGGTGTACTCTGCCCGACGGGACGCAAAGGTGCTATCCCGAATACGAAAGCGCCGCAACGTTGGCGGAAAAGAACGGCGTACCGCTCCGGCAGGTTTTTGACCAGTGGCAGCGGACGGAAGGAACGGAGCCGGTTTAAGGATTGGAAAAGGAGACGGCAATGGAAGCAGCGGAAAGAATGGGAGCGGCGGAAGGAATGGAAACAGTGGGACGGGAATGGGAAAGGGAACAGGATTTTACCCAAAAAAAGGAATGTCTGCTTGCCCTGATGGCGGAGTATGCCGCACAGGATACCATGGTGGCTTTTTCCGGCGGAGCGGACAGCAGCCTGCTGTTAAAACTGGCGTGTGACGCGGCGGCGGAAACCGGAAAGAAAGTATATGGAGTAACGGTGCAGAGCAAACTGCATCCTGTGGGTGAAGCGGGAGAAGCGCGCAGGACAGCGCAGGAAATGGGAGCCATACACCTCATCCTGACCGTGGATGAGCTGGAGGAAGCGGGAATCACGGACAATCCGCCGGACCGCTGTTACCGCTGCAAAAAATACCTGTTCCGGAAGATGCTGGAGCGTGCGGGGGAATTGGGGATTCCTGCCATACTGGAAGGAACCAACGAGGACGATTTGCATGTGTACCGGCCCGGCATAAAGGCGTTGAAAGAACTTGGGATTGTCAGCCCTTTGGCAAAAGTGCATATGACAAAGGAAGAAGTGCGGACGCTTGCGGCGGCATACGGACTTACGGCGGCTTCCAAACCGGCAGCTCCCTGCCTTGCCACGAGATTTCCCTATGGGACACCTTTAACTTACGGAAAAATGCGCCGGGTGGAACAGGGGGAGAATTATCTGAAGGGACTTGGGTTACGGAATGTAAGGCTTCGGGTGCACGGTACGGTGGCACGGATTGAAGTGGATGCGGAGGAATTTCCGGTACTGATGTGCCATAGGGTTGAGGTTGCGGCTTACCTGAAAGATTTGGGGTACGGATATGTCACGCTGGATTTGGAGGGGTTCCGTTCCGGGAGCATGGATGATGTGAAAGGGAATGCGGAAAGTACCAATAGGGGAACGTAACGGTCTGCCCGAAATATTGTGTTCGGAAGCGGACGCACGGGCGGGAGTTTTTTTACGGGCTGCGGGACACCCGCAGGCGGCATGGATGCCGCTTGAGGACGACCGCAGCCTGTGACACACTTTCCCATTCTGCTTAGAAACCTCCAGCCGAAAAAAGTGCACGGAAAACCGGGACAGGCAGTTGTACTGCTGACGGTCACTAAAAAAACCACGCACGGGCGTCCGCCCCAACACAACATTCAGGCTGAACTGTTACTTTGGGACGGATTTGGAAAATATACAATATTGACATAAGCCGTGGAAACATGTTATTATCTCATACATAAATACATACAAAAAGGAGCGCTGTCCGGCTGCTTTTATGGTGAAATTGGAAGAACGCGTGCTGCCGAAACCGGTGGGAAACCGTGAAAGATGCCGGAAAAGAGAGGGAGGAGAGTAAAAATGAGCGTGAAAAGGCTGTTTGGTGCATTGAGTGTGAATATCTGCATTCTGCTGGTGATTGGCGGAGTCATGATATTTAATGCCGGGGGCGACTTTATCGTTTCGTTTAAACCGGCAGTGAGTTTTGAGGAAATGTTCAACGGGGCGGAAGTGAAGGCAGGAAGCCATGTGGCAGGGGAAGTGGTTTATTCCCTTGGATATTATGCGGCGGAAAGCACTTATACACAGCGTTCGGACGGTTCCCGGAGCGGCGATAAGGCAAACGGCAGGTATTACCTGATTCCCATAGCGGAAGGGGAAAATTATATCGGTTTAAAGGCACGTGAGGTCGATGTGTCCGCCATGGAAAAAGTAACGAAAGAAACGGAAGATTGGATAATGGGCGGCGCGGAACCGGCTACCAAAATTTACATGCAGGGAACCGTGGAAGTAATGGAAGGCCAGCTTGCCGATTTTTACAAGGAGAGTTTGATGGGACTGGGGTATTCCCGGAGTGACATCGACGATATGGGGGATCCGCTGGTGATTCAGTACCGCAGCTTTACGGCGGTGCGCGTCCTGTTCGGTATCGGAGTGGCGCTGGTGCTTCTTGGCGTGTTCTTCATATACCGTGGATACAAACGCGGATAAGAATGCGGAATCGGATAAAGAAATGTGGAGGAACTGGAAGGTTCCTCCTTTTTTAAACAAATCTGAAAAGGAAAACAGGAGGTAAACGGAATGCAAAAGGAAAACACGGGAAGACTGACGCTGCCTACGGATGTGGATATGGTGGATGCGACCATACGCTTAAAGGAACTGCTTGGGGCGGATGCCTTAAGGGATTGTGACGGAACTGCCATGCCGGAAGAACTGCTGCGCCAAAATGCGAAAATTTATGCCACTTATTATACCACCCGGAAAGACAATGAATGGGCAATGAAAAATCCGGAGGAAATCCAGCAGGAATACTTAATCAGCGACCGCGTGACGGCGAAGGGGGAAAGTCTGAGAATCGAACTCATGAAGGGGTTTCACAGGGAACAGTTAAAAGTGAATACCATCGATTCCCCCAAACGGTGGTGGGAAGTCATGGACAGGACCACGGGAGAACCGGTTCCGGCGGAAAAATGGGAATATGATGAAACGACCGGCGAAGTGGTTATCGAAACGAAGCCGTACCATCAATACACGGTGAGCTTTCTCGCATTCCTTATATGGGATCCCGTGCATATGTACAATTTCATTACCAACGACTGGAAGGATGCGCCGCACCAGCTTACCTATGACGTGCGGCAGCCGAAGACGCAAGTCTATGTGAAGGAAAAACTGAAAAGATGGTGTGAGGAAAATCCCCATGTGGACGTGGTACGATTTACCACTTTTTTCCATCAGTTTACGCTGACCTTTGACGATAAGAAACGGGAGAAGTTTGTGGAATGGTTCGGTTACAGTGCCAGCGTCAGCCCGTATGTGTTGGAACGGTTTGAAAAATGGGCAGGGTACCGTTTCCGGCCGGAATTCATCGTGGATGAGGGCTACCATAATTCCATTTTCCGGGTGCCGTCCAAGGAATTTAAGGATTTCATGGAATTCCAGCAGATCGAAGTCTCCAAACTGGCAAAGGAACTGGTGGATATTGTTCATGGTTACGGGAAAGAAGCCATGATGTTTCTTGGGGACCACTGGATTGGAACCGAGCCCTTCGGAAAATATTTTCCGGAGATCGGATTGGATGCGGTGGTCGGTTCCGTTGGCGACGGGGTGACCCTGCGCATGATTTCGGATATTAAGGGCGTGAACTATACGGAAGGACGCCTGCTTCCCTACTTTTTCCCCGATGTGTTCACGGAGGGCGGGGATCCCATCGGGGAAGCGCAGGACAATTGGATGAAGGCGAGAAGGGCAATCCTGCGTTCGCCTTTGGACCGGATCGGATATGGCGGTTATCTGAAACTGGCGGACGAATGGCCGGGTTTTATCGGACAGGTAAGCAGGGTAGTGGACGAATTCCGCCAAATACACGAAAACATGCAGGGAACTAAGGCTTACACGGCGCCTTTTAAGGTGGCGGTCCTAAATTGCTGGGGCAATATCAGGAGGTGGATGGCGAACCAGGTGCACCATGCCCTTTGGTACCGGGAGATTTATTCGTATGTGGGCGTTATTGAATGTCTGAGCGGGATGCCCGTGGAAGTGGAGTTTGTCACTTTCGAAGAATTGAAGGAGGGGCTGGACCCTGCCATCCGGGTAATCATTAATGCGGGGGATGCTTATACTTCATGGAGCGGGGCGGAATACTGGAAGGAGGAAGCCGTAGTCTGTGCCATCCGTAAATTCGTGGATGACGGCGGCGGTTTCATCGGCGTGGGGGAACCGAGCGCCTGCCAGTACCAGGGAAGGTATTTCCAGTTAAGCGACGTACTCGGCGTGGACCGGGAACTTGGCTTTTCCATGAGTACGGATAAATATAACGAGATGGACCGTAACCATTTTATTTTGGAAGATATCGGATTGGAAGGCAGCATTGATTTCGGCGAAGGCAAGAGCCGGATTTATGCCCAGGGGGAACATTACCAGATTTTGGATATGGACGGAAAGTACAGCCGCTTGGTGGTAAACGAATATGGGAAGGGGAGAAGCGTTTATTTTACGGGACTTCCTTATTCCCCCCAAAACTGCCGCATTCTTCTGCGTGCCATTTATTATGCGGCGCACAGGGAAGACGAAATGAAAAAGTATTATGTCACCAATGTGGATACGGAGCTGGCGGTATTTGAACAGACAGGGAAAATTGCGGTGATTAACAATTCCAAAGAACCGAAGCAGACGGATCTTTATGTGGAAGGCGAACGGAAACTGCGGCTGGAACTTGCCCCCATGGAGATGCGCTGGGTAGACATGGAGACGGATTGGTAAGCCCGCCGGAAGTGCGCGGGAGGTTT
>CANTGP010000216.1 GCA_947653315.1 uncultured Lachnospiraceae bacterium | reverse complement strand
ATTAATTTTTACTTTCCACAACTTCCTGTGCCATGCCTAACAGTCCGTCCGCATCTACCGGAAGGTTAAAACCGCTGATTTCGTACAGTTTCCCGTCTTTTACCCAGCCTGCGCAGGAGAACTGGTCTATTTCGATTTCCGAAGTACCGTATCCCACGTTCAGGGTGCCGCTTTCCATGCCTGCCTTGTCTTCCTCCGTCAATTCATAATCGACGGGAACCGATTTTTGGGTAAACGTGCTGTAATATATGGTCACATCGCCGGCCTGTGCCTTACGTCCATACCTGCCGCCGTCAAACCGTTCTTCCTCCGATTCACCGGGGAACAATTTCCTGACATGGAGGTTAATGGAATCCCCGCCTTTTACGTAATCCAACCGGATATCTTTCTCCTTTCCCGTTTCCTGTCCGGCTTCATTCCGTACCGTTATTTCACCAATCCGTATTCCTGTCAATGCAAAACCGTTGCTGAATTTCTCCACCGCATCCGCTTCAAATCCCGCTTCGGCTTCCGCCTTCGGCAAATCCGCAAATTCCTTATAATCAGGAATCTTGGAGCTGGAACTGGTGATACTCTTAATCCCGCTTCCTGCAATGCATACGGTTCCTACCAGCAAACATGCTGCCGCCACTCCGGCTGCTACCTTTTTCATATTAAAACGTCCCATAGTGCGTTCCTCCTTTTTCATTTTTGTTTCCGTTTTCCTGTCCCATTCCCGGATTTGGACGTCAATCCTTTTTTTCAACTTCTCAGAGGCTTCGATGCGTTCCCCCATGCCGTGCAGGTGAGCTTTTACTTTTTCATCCGTCCTGTCCCGTTTTTCATAAGATATATAGTTCCCGCTTTTTTTCAACTTCTCCGCCTCCTTTTTTCCCGGATACCTTTGTGCCCGTTTCCCCGGTTTCCGCCGCGTCCAAATACTTCCTCAGTTTTCCCCGGGCTGTAAACAGCCTGGATTTTACCGTTCCCTCCGTGCAGCCAAGCACTTTTGCAATCTCTTTCGTGGTCATTTCATTATAGTAAAACAGGACCACGACTGCACGGTGTTTGAAATCAAGCGCCTGCACTGCACGTTTTACCGCATTTTCTTCCTCTGTCTTTATGATCCGGTCAAGGGAAGTGGTCCCGTCCGCCGCATCCGCCTGTATGGCAATGTCTTCACTTGGCAATTCACGCCTGCTTTTCTTTACCTGCCGGTATGCCGTGCGGTATAAAATTTGGAAAAGCCATGGACGGAAGCCTTCGTTCTTTTTCAGTTCGCCGATATGCAGGTAGCATTTCACGAACGTTTCCTGCACGATATCCTCGGCATCGTCCATCTGTCCGCTGACCAAATATGCCATACGCAGAAGTGTGTTTTTATATTTTTCGTACAATGCGTCAAAGGCGGCTTTTTCCCCGTCCCGAAGCATTTGTACCAGTTTCGTTTCTTCCACGGCTGTCCCTTACCTCCCATTCCTTCCGATAGCTATCTGACTATAAGAGCACTGAAAAGGTTCCCCGGTTCATTTTCCGCATAAAAAAATTTTCCACCTGTTGGCGGCAAACCCCACAGGTGGAAACCTTTATCATAAACTGTTACAATAAAATCCCTTCCATCCCCCCCAGCAGTTCTTCCGTCAGGGCAAGCAGGTTTTCCGCATCCCGTTCCACCATGCCGCATTTGGAATAACGGAACAGGAACATGGGCGAACCTTTGGCATTGAAAGACAGTTTGGGATACTTTTTTAACAGAGCCGGAATCTCCTGTGCCCTGATTTCGGCATTGGCATTCATCAGGAAACGGATTTCCCCGTTTTTCCCCTTTACCTCCGACATGTACAGTCTGTGTGCCTGCACACGGATTAAGGAAATACGCAGCAGATTATCCACGGATTTCGGAATTTCCCCGAAACGGTCCATAAGCTCCTCCTTCATATCCTCGCTTTCCGTATGGTTCTCAATCCCCGCAATCCGTTTGTATATATCCAGTTTTTGGAATTCATTGACAATATAAGACGGCGGAATAAAGGCATCCACATCCAAATCCACCGTAGTGCCGAAATCCTCTACGGTGCCGATTCCTTTTAACGTTTTCACCGCCTCGTTTAACATCTTGCAATACAGGTCATAACCTACCGCCTGCATATGCCCGTGCTGTTTGGCGCCCAGCAGGTTACCCGCGCCGCGGATTTCCAAATCACGCATGGCAATCTTAAAACCGCTTCCCAAATCGGTAAATTCCCGGATTGCCGCCAACCGTTTCTCCGCCACTTCCTTTAACAGCTTATCCCTCCGGTACATCAAAAAAGCGTAGGCGGTACGATTGGAACGCCCCACCCGACCCCTTAACTGGTAAAGCTGGGAAAGCCCCATATTATCGGCATCATGGATAATCATGGTATTCACGTTGGAAATATCCAGCCCCGTCTCAATGATGGTGGTGGACACCAGCACATCGATTTCCCCGTCGATAAATTCATACATAATTTTTTCCAGTTCATGTTCCTTCATCTGCCCGTGGGCAAAGGCCACGGTCGCTTCCGGTACCAGTGCGGCTATCCGTCCCGATACGTCCGCAATGTTATTGACCCGGTTATAGACATAATATACCTGCCCGCCCCTTGACAGCTCCCGGACAATGGCCTCCCGCACCATTTCCTCGTTGTATTCCAGCACATAAGTCTGGATGGGAAGCCTGTCTTCCGGCGCTTCTTCCAATACGCTCATATCGCGGATGCCAATCAGGCTCATGTGCAGGGTGCGGGGAATCGGGGTCGCCGTCAGGGTCAGTACATCCACCGTTTCTTTCATTTTCTTTATTTTTTCCTTATGGGCCACGCCGAACCGCTGTTCTTCGTCAATGATTAACAGCCCCAAATCCTTAAATACCACATCCTTGGACAAAACCCTGTGGGTGCCGATGACAATATCCACCAATCCTTTGCGCAAATCTTCCACCGTTTTTTTCATCTCCGCAGGGGTACGGAACCGTGACATCAAATCCACCCTCACCGGGAAATCCTTCATCCTCTGCACAAAAGTATTATAGTGCTGCTGCGCCAAAATCGTGGTAGGCACCAGGTAAACCACCTGCTTATTTTCCTGTACCGCCTTAAAGGCCGCACGGATGGCAATCTCCGTCTTACCGTAGCCCACATCGCCGCAGATTAACCGGTCCATGATTTTGCGGCTCTCCATATCCGCCTTGGTATCCGCGATTGCCGCCAACTGGTCTTCCGTTTCCTCATAAGGGAACATTTCCTCAAATTCCTGCTGCCATACGGTATCCTTCCCGTACACATAACCTTCCTGCTGCTGCCTGACCGCATACAGCTCCACCAGGTCTTTTGCCACTTCATTGACCGCCCCCTTAACCTTGCTCTTGGTGCGGCTCCATTCCTGCGTCCCCAGCTTGTTCAGTTTCGGTTTATGGGCATCTGCGGAAGCGTATTTCTGGATAACGTCCAGCCCCGTGGCAAGGATATACAGGTTTCCCCCGTCCCGGTACTCAATCTTGATATAGTCCTTAATGACCTTTTCCACTTCCACTTTTTCGATGCCCCGGTAAATGCCCAGCCCATGGCTTTCATGCACCACATAATCCCCGACTTTTAAATCGGCAAAGTCGTTGATTTTCTGCCCCTCATATTTTTTCTTCTTCCGCTTTTTCTTTTTTTCCGCTCCGAAAATATCGCTCTCCGATATGACCACGAATTTCACCAGCGGATATTCAAACCCCTTCAGGACATGGCCGTAAAAAGTCATGATTTCCCCCGGCTGTATCTCACGGAAAGGGTCTTCGCCGTAAAAGGCGGTCAGTTCCTCCCCCCGCAAGTCTTCCGCAATCCGCTTCGCCCTTGTGCGGGAACCGGACAGGAGGAGGACGCGGAACCCGTTCTTCCGGTAGCGCTTCAAATCCTTCACCAGCGCTTCAAAACTGTTATTGTAGGAGGCAACGCTTTTTGCCCCGATATCAAATTTTTTCCCGGCCTTTACCAACGTATTTTTCATGTCGATGGCGGACAGCATGACCACACGCGCAGCCGCCATTTTTGCCGCCACCGTTTCCGTCCCGAACAAAATCTCCGCCTGTTTTGGCAATGCGTAGCCTTTTTCCAGACGGTGCATCATGCTTTCCCTGAATTCCAGCTCCACCGCATCGGCATGTTCCTTCACCCTCGCCGGTTCGTCAATGAAAATCCCGCATTTTTCCCCGTCAAACAACTCTAAGAAAGAAACCGTTTCAGGGTAAAAATAGCGGATGTAACTTTCCAAATTCGCCGAAGTACGCAATTCCGCCGCCTGTTCCTTCAACTCCTTCACCTGGAGGACGATGCGGTGGGCTTCCTCCGTTTGGAATTTCTCGCGGAATTTCGCACTGCATGCCCTGGCCTCCGCCTCCATCCGTTCCAGTCCTTTTTCCAGTTCTTCCTGCGTCAGAATCATTTCCGTCGCCGGATAAATACAGACGGACTGTAAGGTTTCAATGGAACGCTGGCTTAAGATATCGAAACTGCGGATGGACTCCACCTCGTCGCCCCAAAGCTCCACGCGGTAAGGATTTTCTTCCGTCAGGTCAAAGATGTCCACAATACCGCCCCGTATGCTGAACTGCCCGGCGGCTTCCACCTGGTAATTTTTCTCATAACCCATTTCCACCAGCCTGCGGGCAAGTTCTCCTTCGTTGACGGAAGACTGCCGTCCGATGGATATGACATTCCTTTCCAGTACCCCCAAAGGAACCTGCGGCGACATCAGACTGGCAAACGTCGTCACCACCGTCAGCGGCCGTCCTTCCATCACCCTGCGCAGCGCCCGGACCCGCTCTTTCACCAACTGGTTTCCATGGATATCCGCCTGGTAAAATATCAGGTCCTTTGCCGGATACATGGTGACATTCCTGTCATAAAGCTGGTAATCCTCGTATATTTCCCTTGCCCTGAGGTCGCTGGAAGCGACAATGATTTTGTATTTTAAATTCAAACCGTCGCCCAATCCGTAAATCATATGCATTTTTTGGGAATCCACGCATCCGGTCAGCGCCACCGCCGTGCCCGTTTTTTTCAAATATCCCTGAATTTCCCCAAACTCGCCCAATTCCTGCAGGGGGGCCGTAAATGTCCTCATGTGATGTCCAACCCTTTCTTTCCGTTGCTGTTTTCCTGTTTCTTTCCTTCCGGCTGCACCTTGCGGTTAAACTCATTCATTGCGGCATCGGCGCCGTCCGCCAGTATCATTTCAACCGCCCGTACCGCCCTTAATACCGCGTCATCCATCGCGGTTCTTTCTTCTTTATTAAAATGCCCCAGCACCCAATCCACCAAATCATACCCCTTCGGCTTTTCCCCGACGCCCATGCGGATTCTTTGGAAATCTTCCGTTCCAAGCATTTTTATGATATTTTTTAACCCGTTATGCCCGCCGGCGCTGCCCCGTTTCCTTACGCGCAATTGTCCCGGCGGCAGGCTGATATCGTCCGAGACCACAAGCAGCTCCCGTTCCACGTCCACTTTATAATAATCCGCCGCCGCCCGCAGGCTTTCCCCGCTTAAATTCATATAAGTCACCGGTTTCACCAATACCACTTTCCGCCCGCCGATACAACCCTTACCCACTAACGCCTTATGCTTTAACTCCAGTACGCTGATGTTATACTTATCCGCCAAAGCGTCTATGACATCGTAGCCCGCATTATGGCGCGTATTCACATATTCCCTTCCCGGATTTCCCAGTCCTGCTATGATATACATAACCGTTCTCCTTTTTCTCCTGTTTTCATATTTTCCTGACTTTCCATA
>CANTGP010000215.1 GCA_947653315.1 uncultured Lachnospiraceae bacterium | reverse complement strand
TTTTTCTTTTACCTTTTCTTTTAATTATCTTCAATCCTATTTTCAAACACAGCCTGACTTTTTACCACCCTTATCCTTCCGCCTTCCACGCCCTGCACCTTTAAGTGCCGGCCGGCGTAATCCAAAAGGGTTTCCAGCATTTTCCCATCCAGCCGTTCCCCCGGCGCAACAAGCGGTATTCCCGGAGGATATAAATTTAAAAACGCGGCGGATATCCTTCCTGCGGCATCCTCCAAAGGAATTTCCTCCTGTACGGCATCATAGGCTTCCGCAATCGTCATGACCGTCTCGTTCCCCGGCATCCATGCACACCCGGTTCGCCGTCCGCCCATGTCTGCCTGCCGCAGCGCTTCCGGCGCACTTTTTTTCTCCCGGCACGCTTCTGCAGTCCTGCCGCCCCGGCGCATTCCGGGCTTTGAATCCTCCCGCAGTCCGGCATCTATCTCGACCAAGGCGCTTGACAGCCGCTTCCAGCCCTCCGCCCCGTCCATCATGGTCACGATTGCCAATACATAACCCTCCGCAGCCATTTCCATCTGCAAACGATACTTCTTCAAAAGAATATCATACAGCTCCCATCCGGTCATTCTTCCGTCCGCCACACCGATTACCAGTTTGCACGGGTCCTGCCGCAGCGAAACTCCCACTTCCGGCAGCTTCACGTAACGGCACTTTTCTACCGCTTTCTCCAGCCCGCGCCGGTAGCCAAGCAGCCTGTCCAGCCGCTCCGCGCCTTCCTTTTCCACCATGTCCATACAGTTTGACACCGATGCCATCAGTACATAAGAAGGGCTGCTCGTTTGGAAAACCGCCAAATACCGTTCCAGTCTGCGCCTGTCTGCCAGTGCGCCGCCGTCCGTACCGGTCCCGTGTTTCCGCCCTGCCCCCATCTCCCTGCTTCCGTTATGGTTCCAATGGAGCAGTGCGGTCTGCGTCATTGCCGGAAGCGTTTTGTGGACGCTGTGTATCACCAAATCTGCGCCCAGCCTGACGGAACCGGCAGGATATGCCCCGTGGAATCCCAAATGCGCGCCGTGCGCCTCATCCACAATCAAAGGAATCCTGTGCGAATGGGCAATGTCCGCAATTTTTCCCACATCCGACACCACCCCTTCATACGTAGGGGAAGTAAGAATTACCGCCGCACAATCCGGGTTTTCCCGTAAGGCAGCTTCCACATCTTCCGGCTCCACCGCTCCTGCAATCCCAAAATCCGCCCAGCCTTCCCCTTCCGCCATTCCGGGATAGACGTACACAGTCCGAAGTCCCCGCAGATACGCCGCATGATACACCGACTTATGGCAATTACGTGCCATCAAAATCCGGTCTCCCTGTTTCGTCACCGAGAAAACCGCGCTTAAAATCCCGCAGGTACTCCCGTTTACAAGATAATAGCTGCATCCGGCGCCGTACAGCGCCGCCGCCCGTTCCTGCTCGCGGCGTAAAATCCCTTCCGCCTGATGGAGATTATCGAACCCGTCAATCTCCGTAATATCCAAACCGTAAGCCGCCGCTAACGGACCCTTTGCCGATTCCCCATTCCTCTTATGCCCCGGCATATGGAACGGATAAATATCCGATTTTCCATACGCTTCCAGCCGTCCGTACAATTCTCCCACTATCTTATCCCTGACTCCGTACTTTTATTCTCTGCTTCCTGGGCTGCCGGATACGCCTTCCATGCCCTTTATGCAACCCCACCGTTTCCAACAGCGAGCAGTATTTATCCGCCGCCGTAACAATCCACGCTTCCCTGCATTGGGGCGGCACCACCGTTAAGGGCCACATATGTTTCTTAATGATGTCCCTTTCCCTCGGCGTCAGCTTATATTCCCTCGCCGCATTCCGGAGCGCAATCCCCGGATGGTAAAAACCATGCAGGTTCTTAACATCCCTATGGTCTTTGTCATGCCAGTCATACAGGAAATAATCATGCAGAAGCGCCCCTCTCACCAGCTCCCTCCGGCTGCACGGAATCCCCAGCTTTTTGCTTATGGCGAGACTGTACTTCGCCACGTCGATACAATGATTATTCACGGTCATGTTGCCATGCTGGATATGCTCCTTCGTCCTGTCAAAATTTTCGGAAGCAAGGATATCCCCGCCATACTGTTTTAACAGCCGGTAAATCTCCTTTTGGTTATTAAAGAATTTTCTGTATTTAATCCGTTCTTTTTCCGTTCTCCTTTTCCTGTCCTTCATTCTTTCCGCCACCCATCATACATTACTCCATTAATAATAACACACCACGGGGAATCCGGTATACACATATTCATAAATAATTTCCGCTTTTTCATAAGGAAGGTTAATGCAGCCGTGGGAACCGTTGGTCCGGTAAATATCCCCGCCAAAAGAGTTCCGCCATGTAGCATCGTGCATCCCGATATTCCCGTTAAACGGCATCCAGTACGACACCGGCGTGGCATAATTCTCCCCGCGCAGCACTGCGTTGCGCGTTTTGTATGTCAGTCCGAAGACACCTGCCGGGGTACTCCATCCCCGTGACGCATTTCCCGAAACAAAATCGCTTTCCAAGACGATTTCCCCGTCCACATACAGGTATAAATGCTGTCTTCCCAAATCGATTTCCACATACGTGTCATCGATGCTTACCTGCCACGACGCTTTTTCCTTATCGGTATGCACCGGCTGTCTTTCCATAGTTTCCCCGTTTTTCACCGCATTAACCAGTATGGGCGTTTCCGCTTCCAAATCCGTCAGCCAGCCGAATACTCCGTTATGAAGGTCGATTTCCCTGCCGTCCGTTGTATGGAATACTTTGCTTTTTCCATAGGTATCGTATTCGTCCGCCTGTCTTGACAGAAATTTCTCTATTTTTTTCCCGTCCAGTTCCACATGGTCTTTTTCCACGTTAATCCACTTGCGTATGACATCGGCATCCACTACCACCCGGTTCCCGTTCCAGTCATATACGATATGGGCACTGATATACCGGTTCGCCAAGTCCCTCGCAGCTTTCAGGCTTTCGTTCCCTCCGTCGACTTCCGCCACTTGATAGCATCCCGCTTTCTCCAAATCCAAGCCGGTCTCCAAATCCAAAAGGGCTTCCCGTATTTCCGCTTCCACCCTCTCCCTTACCGTTTCCGTTCCCGCCGTCGCTTCCACGATTCCATACCGCCCTTCGTCTTCCGAATAAGCGATATAGGCATCTTTCGGGGCGCGGACATTCCTCCGTTCAAAAAAAGCCAGTCTGTCAATCTTTTCCTGCAATGCCGCTTCCTCAAAATAGGCAATCCGGGGCATTTCGTAGTCATAACCCTTGATAAACCCCAAAATCCACAGCGCAGGTTTTTGCTCCTGTTTAATCTTCCACAGCGCATCCCCGAAAATAAACTGCAACCCGATTTCTTCCGGTAAAACCACATCGCAGACGCCTTCCCGCCCCGTAATTTCCAGGGAATAACCGGACAGGCTTTCGTACATCAAATACTCTGCTTCCACAGGCGTCTTATAGCTGTAATCCTCCCCGCCAATCGTCGTCCGGTAAAAAAAATGATCTTCAAAGTATACGGCGACCCCCACATAAGTACCGATTGCCAAAAGCAGCAGCACTACCGATGCGGTAATACCCAGTTTTCTCACCAGCGCTTTTTTACCTGCTTTCATTTCCCTCCACCTGCATTTCCGTCACTTTCCGAACCTAAACCCTGACGTTATATTATATCATATAATCCCGCATTTAGAAACAAATCCTCCGCATTTTCAAAATATAATCCATAATTTTTCCCGCCACTTCATTTTTCCCCATCATAGGCAGTTCCTCACACCCGTCTTTGGTAATCAATGTCACAACATTCGTATCCGTTCCGAATCCGGCGCCTTCCTGCTTCAAATTATTTGCCACGATCAAATCCACATGCTTCTTCTCCAATTTCGCCCTGGAGTTCTCCACCATATTTTCCGTTTCCATGGAAAATCCGCAGATAAACTGCCCGTCCCTGCGGTTATCCCCCAAAAATTGCAGGATATCCTCCGTGCGCTCCAAGGGAACGGACAAAGAGTCATCCTTTTTCTTCATCTTCTCCCCTGCCACGGATACCGGGCGGTAATCCGCCACGGCCGCAGATTTGACAATGATATCCTGCTCCTTGTAACAATCCTTTACTGCCTCAAACATATCCCTCGCCGATTCAATTTCCACCACGCGGACAAACATCGGAGGGGAAAGCTGGGTTTTTCCCGTTACAAGCGTGACATCCGCCCCACGGCGCATACAGTTCTCCGCAATGGCATATCCCATTTTCCCCGTGGAATAATTGGTGATGAAACGCACGGGATCCATTTTTTCCCTGGTAGGTCCTGCCGTTACCAGTACTTTCGTCCCTGCCAAATCTTTTTCGCATTGGATTTCCCTTAACACATATTCCAAAAGCACCTGCTCCGAAGGCATCTTTCCGGCTCCCACGTCACCGCATGCCAAATATCCCGTATCCGGGACGAGAACCTCCATGCCATAGTGAATTAGCTTTTTAATATTATCCTGTACCACCGGATTTTCATACATATGCGTATTCATGGCAGGGGCGACAATTTTTTTACAGCCGCACGCCATTACCGTAGTAGTCAGCATATCATCCGCAATGCCGTTTGCCAGCTTACCAATCACATTGGCGGTGGCAGGCGCCACCAAAACCAAATCCGTCCGCTTAGCCAGCGATACATGCTCCACACTATACTCAAAATTCCGGTCAAAAGTATCAATCAGGCACTTATTGCCGGTCAAAGTCTCAAAAGTAACCGGATGAATAAAATTCGTGGCATTACGCGTCATCAGGACCGTAACATCCGCTTCCAGTTTCTTCAGCATACTCGCCAAATTCGCAATTTTATAAGCAGCAATACTTCCCGTTACCGCCAAAACTATATTTTTCCCTCGCAGCATCCCTTAACCCATCCTTTCCGCCTGCGGAACAATACGAAGCAATGCCAGACTGACCGCACCGCCGATTACCACCGCCACAACCGCTTCCGGCACCCCGTTCACCGCAATAATACCCAAAATCGCACCATAAACCGCATCAAGCGCAATACTCTTTGCCGCCGCAAACTCCTCCCTGAAACAAAAATAAATCAGATTCATGACAAGCAGGGTATTGGTAAATGCCCCTGCCGCACAGGCGACGGAAAGAGCCGCCGCCCTCCTCATTTTTCTGTTTTTTAAGAGTTTCTCCAATCCGGTAAATATATAATAAGGCACTATGCCCACCAAAATCCTCGGAACCAAAGCAATCACCACACTCCAGCCGTTTCCGCCGATTTCCCCAACCTGGTAAAAAGGCGAAAAAGCAAAGGATAATAAACTCGGCTCCAACGTGTTTTTTATTAAACTCGTAATACCGAATGTTGCCCCCAAAACCGCGCCCTTTTTCGGTCCCAGCACAATGGAACCCACAATCACGGGTACATGCAGCAAAGTCGCCTTTATGACAATCAGATTAATATAACCCACGTTTGGAATAAAAGTCATGACCGCTATTACCGCCATAAAAAGCGCCGTCATGACCATGGATAATGTTTTTCCTTTTTTCATTTTTTTACCCCGTTTCCGCAAAACTATTCCGTATATCCGGGCTGCGGATGCCGCACGGACACAAATCCGTAAATTAAAAAAAGAATATACCATAAAGAAAATAGCATATTTCTATTCATTTGTAAACCGATATAAGTCAAAGTTCCAATCAGGTAGTAACAGTTCAGCCTGAATGTTGTGTTTGGGGGCGGACGCCCGTACGTGGGTTTTTTTAGTGGCCGTCAGCAGCGCAACTGCCT
>CANTGP010000214.1 GCA_947653315.1 uncultured Lachnospiraceae bacterium | reverse complement strand
TAATGATGGACCAGGGGTTGTAGATATCCGTCCTTTTCCCGAACGTAAACCCGTCATACCAGTCCCGGACCCCTTCTTCCATTCCGGACACCCCGAATTCCCGCAGCGCAGCCGATACTTCCTCCTGGGTAAAACCAAATGCATCCGTATATTTATCCGAAGTGGATGTCACCACCTCTAAATTGTTCAAATCCGAAAAAATACTCTCCTTGCTAATCCTCGTAATCCCCGTCATGACCGCCTTGTCCAAAAACGGGTTTGTCTTAAACGTGGCATTGAACAGGTTCCGCATGAAGGAAACGGCCTCCTCCCAGTACCCGTGCATATACGCCTCCTGCATCGGCGTGTCGTACTCGTCCAAAAGGAGGATTACTTTTTTTCCGTAATAACGCTGCATGTAATCGCATAGCCGGTGGAGGGAAACGGCCGCATCCGTCTCCGCCATATCATCGGATACCCGGTCAAAATATCCGCGCTCCCTTTCCGACAGGATACCGCCTTCTCTTATGAACTCCCTTTTATTATACAAATCCGAAATAATCTGGCAGATTCTTATTCTCGCTTTTTCAAACGTATTCTCCTTCACGTTCGCAAAACTGAGTCCGAGAACCGGGTATGTCCCCTGCATTCCCCGATATTTTTCCGATTCCCATATCTTCAGGTTTTCAAAAATCGCACCCTTCCCCGCATAATCCAAAGAAAAAAACCGCTCCAGCATATTCATGTTCAGCGTCTTGCCGAAACGCCTCGGACGGGTAATCAGCGTCACGCTGTCCCCGTTCTCCCACCATTCCCGGATAAAATCCGTCTTATCCACGTAAAAGTAGTTATTCGTTATCAGCGTTTCAAAATCCTGTACCCCGATTGCCGCCGTCCTTGCCATACCGCTTTCCTCCTTCCGTCTTCCATACCGCCGCCCTTCCGCCTTTCTTAATCTTAACACAGACACAACCGTAATTCCATGATAATTTATTTCCGCGGGCAGTCAGGCATTTTTATGCATCGCAGCGGCATTCCTGCCATACAAAAACAGGCTTGAAACCATATCTGCCCGCAAAGGAGGTGAATTTCCATGCCTGTCAATTATGCCCTGATCGGCGCAAGAATCAAGGAATTACGTTTGGTACAGGGACTATCCCAAGAAGAACTTGCCGCTTTTTCCGGTCTTTCCAGCGTTTACATCAGCAACATCGAAAGGGCCAGGAAACATCCGGGCCTTGAAAGCCTGCTTTCCATCGCGGATGCCCTCGGCGTAACCATGGACGACCTGCTCACCGGAAACCAAACAGCCGCCAACACCGATTACCAAACGGACATCAGCCTGCTCCTGTACGGCTGTTCCGCTGCCGAAAAACGCTTTCTCTTCGAAATCCTGAAATCCGCAAAAAATGCCATACGCATAAACGGCTGGAGCATCAGGCCGTAACACACATGAGGAACATGCTTTCCGTCCTTTCCGGCAAAGCATGTTCCCATCGAGTGGGGGAATGTTTTTCTCCCCTACTCGCCGCGCGCCCTGCGCGCCGCTTTAACGGCATCTTCCAAAAGCATAACCCGGCGGCATACCGCTTATCCTTCCGGTTTATGGCTTTTTCCCGAAAATCCTGTAAAATAAATGGCAAATTCCGCAATCAGGAAAGCGGAGAAACAAGTACGAACAGACAAGGAAGCGTAGAAACAAATACAGACAGACAAGGAAGCGGAAAACAGCATGGGAGATACCACAAACCTAAAATCCAAAATCCGGGAACGTTACCAAGGCGCTGGGGCAGACATCCTCGACATCATCCCTGCCATTCCCGAAGCCGGATTCCACAGTCAGACTTCCGTCAAACGGGTTGCCGTATATGCAAGGGTTTCCACGGACGACCTGCGGCAGACATCCTCCTATGAACTTCAGAAAAATCATTATACGGACATGATCAGCCGGCGAAGCGATTGGGAACTGGCGGAAATCTATGCCGATGAAGGGATTTCCGGCACTTCCTTGAAGCACAGGGATGCCTTTGTCCGGATGATTGCCGACTGCGAAGAAGGAAAAATTGACCTGATCGTTACAAAAAGCGTATCAAGGTTTGCCCGCAATCTTTTGGACTGCATCGGCTACGTCCAAAAGCTCAAAGATTTAAAGCCCCCCGTCGGCATATTTTTTGAATCGGAAAACATTTATACCCTGAATTCCGGCAATGATCTCAGCCTTTCCCTCCTCGCCACGTTCGCGCAGGAAGAAAGCCATAACAAAAGCGAAATCATGAACGCATCCATAGAAATGCGCTTCAAACGCGGCATCTTCCTCACCCCTGCCCTCCTTGGCTATGACCGGGACGAGAACGGAAACCTTACCGTCAACGAAGAAGAAGCGCGTATTGTCCGTCTTATTTTCTTCCTTTACCTGTATGGTTATACCTGCCCTCAGATTGCCGGTATCCTGACCGATACCGGCTGCAAAACAAAAAAAGGCAATACCGTATGGTCCGCAGGAAGCATCCTCGGCATTCTCCAAAACGAACGGCACTGCGGGGATGTCCTCGCCCGGAAAACCTTTACCCCCAATTATCTGAACCACAAAGCGAAGAAAAACCGGAAAGACCGCAACCAATACATTTGGAGGAACCATCACGAATCCATTATCCCGCGCGGCGATTTCATCGCCGTCCAAAGGCTGCTTGCCAACGCAAAATACGGAAACAAGAGTATTCTCCCGCAGACCGAAGTGATAACGGAAGGCGTCTTCCGGGGTTTCGTTCCCGTCCATCCGAAATGGGGCGGTTTCCGGCCGGAAGACTACCGTCTCGCCTCCCAAAGCGTACCGGACAAAGCACCGGCCTGTTTTCCCCCGGCGCGGGAAAATGCCGCCTTACAGGGCTTTCAGATAGTCCGCGCCCAGTATTTTAATACAACGGAACGTATCTGCGTCACTTTCCGTGAAAAGACCGTCCGCTTCAGCGCCGAAGCAATCCGCCGGATGCACTGCTGCGAATATGTGGAATTCCTCGTACATCCGGGGCATATGCTGTTTGCCGTCCGCCCCGGCACAAAAGAAGACCGCCATGCCATCCGGTGGACAGCGTCCAAAAACGGTAAAACAATCCCCCGGAATATCCACGGCTGCGCATACCTGCCCACCCTGTTCGCGCTCTTTGGATGGGAAAGCGGATACCGGTACCGCATCCTCGGCATCTGTCACCAAAATGCAGAGGAAAGCATCCTTATTTTCAACCTGCGCGAAGCGGAAGTTTTCACGCCTTCCGCACCAAAAGAAGCCGTTTACCCTCCCGGATGGGAAAACAGCTTTGGCAGCGATTCCCTGACCCATGCACGGACAAGGGAAATCGCCGCCTTTTCCGGGGGAAAATGGAACGCCGCCATGCAATCGCGGCCCCACGCCGAACCGGACATCCAAGTCACGGATGCCGCCGAAATCCATGCCGGAATCCATTCCCTATTGCGGCAACTGCAGGAAACGACAGAAACGATATAACGATTAAAACGACAAAAACGGCAGACATACAAAAAAATCCGGACACACTGCAGTCAACACCCCCGCTGCAAGCAACGGGGCATCAATCTTCCAGCGCTGCAGAGCGCAACACATCTGCGATGTGTGGGTATTGACCCTCGCGGCAGTCGCCAAATATCCGCACAAGTACGGCTACTTGGCTCGTTGCTCGCGGGAATAAACGGAAGCGCCATAAACAAACAGGAACACACAACGCGTACTACGCCATCGGAAACATAAGAAAGGAGCCACTTCCATGAACCGTATCCAAGATTTGCAAAAAGGAACCGTCAAACCTGCTTTTACTCTCCACAGCCAAAAAGCTGCCGTAAATACGGCATGCATCAGGGAACTTCCGGACACGGACTACGTCCAAATCCACATCAATCCGGCCACAAAAAAACTAATCATCCGCCCCTGTGACAAAAACACGAAAGATTCCCTGCGCTGGTGCAGTCTGCCCAAACGCACCCCGAAACCGATTACATGCCGCATCTTTTTTACAAAAGTCTTTTCCCTCATGGAATGGGACGCCTCCTGCCGGTACCGGCTATATGGGGAAAGCATCCGTTCTGACGGGGAATTCCTTTTTTCCTTTGACCTGTGTACACCGGAGATAACCGCCATCCCGGAAATGAGGCAGTCATGATTGCATCCCAAACCGTTTACACACAAAACGCCGGCCTGCAATCTTTAAAGCAGCCCCTCACGGAACAGGAATACCGGGCGCTGGAAGAAGACATTACCGTCCACGGCTGCCACACTCCTCTCCTCGTTTGGGACAACTGCATCATCGACGGGGTCAAACGGTATGAAATCTGCCGCCTTCGGGGGATTCCGTTTCCGGTTACCTGCCGTGCTTTCCCCGGGCTGCCGGATGCCGTATCCTTTGTCTGCCAAACACAATTGGACAGGGAAGATTTAACGCCGGAAATGAGAAAATACCTTATCGGTAAAAAATATCATGCCGACTTGGACATCCGCGTAAGGGAATGCATGAAATTTTCCCCTGCGGCATACGGTCAAAAACAAACGCCCATTCCGGCAAAACCGCAGAAAAAATACGAAACCGCATATGCCGTCGGCGCCCAATACCGTCTTGCCGTCGGCACTGTTTTAAAATACGGGCGTTTCGCCAAAAACATCGACCTGCTGCGCGAAAAAAACAAGGAACTTGCCGCCCGCATCCTTTCTTCCGCACTTGCCGTCTCCCTTGAAAATGCGGGCGAACTTGCAAAGCTCCCGCTCTGCGCGCTCGACCGCCTGGAAGAAAAGACACATGGCAACGGATATCATATCAGGTATGAAGACATCCGGCAGGAACAACATTGCATAACCCCAGCGCCTTTCCGCCCAAAATTTACCCCGCAGATCCGTAACCTTCCAGCCTATGACCCGGATGCGGAAGTCTCCAGCCTCGCCCTAACCATCCCCTCCTGGGTCAGCTCCATCGCGCATGTGGAAGACAGTGCCGCACTGGATTACATTTCCCCCGCTGCCAGGCAGAAAGCAAAGACACAGCTCACCGCCCTCCGTCAAGCGGCAGACCGGCTGTACCGGATGCTTGACCATGTTTAAACGTCCGCTTCCATAAAACGTGGATTGCAATTGCCCGGAGATTCCTGACAAACGCGGAGAGAAAAAGACGCGGCAAACCGCTTCCGCCGTTTTTCATCCAACCATCACGGAAATGAGGAAAATACCATGGAAATACAAAAAACAGAAATGCCAAAAACAAACATACCAAAAACAGAAACACAAAAAAAACCGGAACAACAAACAACACAGGAATCTCAACCAATACCGGTTACTTCAAATAAACCGGAGCAAAATACCGCACCGGAAGCAGACGATAAACAGGATTCGGACATCCTGCAGTTCGTCCCCGATGTCCACTATGAATTAATCCCCATCAAAAACCTCGTTTCCAACCAGGAATACCAGCGGAACCTGTCCGCCCGGCATGTGAAACGGGCGGCGGAACATTTTGACCTGTACCAAATCAATCCGGTCAAAGTCAGCCGCCGCGACGGCATCAACTACGTGTTTAACGGACAGCATACCATTGAAATCATCGCATTGGTTTCCGGTTCAAGGGAAACGCCCGTGTGGTGCATGATTTACGATGACCTTGTATACGCCCACGAAGCGGATATTTTCGCCAACCAGCAAAAATACGTCAAACCGCTGCTCCCCTACGAAATCTTCATGGCAAACGTGGAAGCCGGAAACGACAAGCAGCTTATCATAAAAGAACTAGGCGGCGCAAAAGCGGCAGCCGAATTAGGTATTCCTG
>CANTGP010000213.1 GCA_947653315.1 uncultured Lachnospiraceae bacterium | reverse complement strand
GATTATCAGGCACGGTGATTACATACCGTCCCGATACCTGCCCACGTTTAATTCCAATGTCATTGAAATGAATTATTTCCGTATCGGGGAATTAAGCGAAAACTATATCCTGTTTAACGACGATCTGTTTCCGCTGCGCCCGGTACCGGAGGAATATTATTTTAAGGGCAACCTTCCCCGCGGGGAGGCGGTGGAAACCCATTTTATCCTGAAAGCGGATAAGGGCATGGATTTGCAGATGAATTATGCCTGTGTCAACAACATGGTCCTTCTGAACCGGAATTTTGATAAGCGCAGGGTGGTGGAGGAAAACAGGGAAAAGTGGTTTGCGCCGGTATACGGCAGCCGTTTGCAGCAGAACGTGAACCTGGAGTTTTGGAACCACTTTGAATCCTTTGTGTATCCGCATGAAGCGATGCCGATGAAGAAATCCGTCTTAAAGGAAATATGGGAGAAAGAGCCGGAAATGCTGGATACGGCGTCCCGCAATAAATTCCGTGCCCATTCCGATGTAACGCAGCGGCTTGTAACCATGTGGCAGATTTGTTCCGGAAATTTCGTGCCGCATAAATTCGAAGGGAAAATGTTCCTGGTGGACCGGGATAACTGCAAAGAGGCGGCGGATGCCATCCGCAGCCGCGCTTATCCGGTTATCAGTTTAAACGAAACGGATACGGAAATGTTTGGCATGATAAAAGACACGGTGAACCGTGCGCTGGAGGAAATACTGCCGGACAAGTCTTTGTTTGAATTATAAGGAGTACGGCTTTGCAGACATTGGAAATCAGGGAAAACGACAGGATACTGGTAGTTGCGCCGCATCCTGACGATGAGTGTATCGGTGCGGGGGGACTTCTCTGCACCTATCCGGGACAATGCAGCGTCCTGGTGTTGTCCGACGGCAGGGAAGGGCAGGGGGACTGTGCGCCGGAGACGGTGAAAGAAATCAGAAAAGCGGAATTTACGGAAGAAAGGGGATGCTTGGGATTGAGGACGGTATGCTGGCACGGCATACGGATTGTATGGAGACCATGGAGCTGTCGGGTTATACGAAAATATTCGTGACGGGTATGCATGATAACCATCCGGACCATACGGCGGCATTTGCCAGCGTATGCCGGGCAATGCGGAAGCAGGAAAGGACGGATGCGCAGCTCTATCTTTATGAAATCCATGCGCCGCTGCAGGATGCCACGCACATGCTCGATATTACGGACGTCATGGATAAAAAACTGGAACTGGTAAGGTTTCACCGCTCCCAGTTGAAAGGAATGCCTTATGACAGGTATGCCAAAAGTATGGCGGAATACCGGGGGCTGCAGAACCGTTTGCCGGGGCGCTGTTTGGAAGTGTATACCCGCGTGCCCCCGGACAGGGAAGCGGATGCCGGGAGAATAGGGCTGGAGGAAAAACTGCAGAAGCACATCCTGTTCTACCAGGTATTGACGCGGTGGCTGGAGTTAAAGGTGGAAGGGCATGGAACCGGGGAGCTGCTGGCGGGACGGGGATACCGCAGGATTGCCGTATACGGATATGCGGAACTCGGAAAACTGCTCTGTTTGGAATTATGCGGAAGCGGAATGGGGGATTTGGACAAAGCGGACTCCGGGACGGCGGATGTCAGGGTTGCTTATGTGATGGATAAAAAAGTAAAAGATACGGGGCGGGAAGAACTGCCGGTCTATGTACCGGGGAGTGGGCTGCCCGCAGTGGATGCGGTGGTAGTTACGGCAGTCTACGATTTTGACGGAATCCGGAAAGAATTATCGGAAATGGGATTTTGCCATGTGCTCTCCCTCAGGACGCTTTTAGGGTGGAAAATTCAGGAGGAAGGCGGAAGGGATAAAAAAGAAGGAATGAAAAAAATCATTGTTTTTGGAACCGGAAACTATTTTGGGAGTAAGAAAAAAGAGCTTTGGGAGCGCTATGAGGTTACGGCTTTTTTGGATAACAAAGTCGGTTTGGGGGAAGACGTTACCTATGGGGATACGGGGATTAAAGTCATGAATCCCGCCATGCTGGCTCAGGGGGATTCCACGGAAATTTTTCTGATGTCCGTGCATTTCGTAAGCATGTGGAAGCAGTTATGCGGGATGGGGATTGCGCCGGAGCGGCTTGTATTTCCCTATACGCTGCAGCCGTATTTTGAAAACGAGGATGCGTTGTGCCATTGTTTGGAAAAAATCGTGTTTTCCGCGGATTTCTTTTCCTGTTTCCGTAAGGACGGGAGTGTGGTGCGGATAGAGGAGGAACGGCAGTGGAGGTCTTTTCTGCGGGAGGCATACAAAGAGAGGTATCCCATCATCCATGCGGTCGCGGATATGCCGCCGGAGCCGGTAAGCAGGCAGTTCGGGACGGAGAGGGGAACACCGGTGGACCGTTATTACATCGGGCGTTTTTTGGAGGAACACAGCGGTTGTATCCGGGGTGATGTGCTGGAAATTGAGGACAGTACCTATACGGAACGGTTTGGCGGGGAAAGGGTCCGCCATGCCTTGGTCATGGATGTGGCGAATACCGGTCCGGGCGTCACTTTTTTGGGGAACCTGGAAACCGGGGAGGGGATTAGGGACGGGATTGCGGACTGTCTGATTTTGACGCAGACATTGATGTATATTTTTGATGTTAAGAGTGCGGCGCATCATATCGGTCGGCTGTTGAAAAAGGACGGGAAAGCGCTGATTACCTGTTCGGGCATTTCCCAAAATTCCATAAGATGCATGGATAACTATGGATGTTACTTTAATTTTAACGAGGATGCGCTGGAGCGGATGTTTGAAGACGAAGCGGGACTGCGGGTGACGGAAAAAGGCAGCTACGGGAATGTGAAGACGGTATCCGCCCATCTGAACGGATTATGTATGGAGGATTTGGAGGAAGAAGATTTCGTGGTCAATGACAGGTACTATCCGTTAATCGTATATGCCGTGGTGGAGAAACTATGAAAGAAAACGGAATGGAAAATGGAACCGGAAATGGAATGGAAACCGGAAATGGAATGAAAACAGGAAATAAATCCGGAAATAAAGCAAAGAAAATACCCCAAATACTGGCAGTTTATCTGCCGCAGTTTCATGAAACGCAGGACAATAACCGCTGGTGGGGAAAAGGTTTTACGGACTGGGAGTCCGTAAAGACGGCGGAACCCTGTTTTGAAGGGCATGAAGAACCGAGGATACCGCTTCATGGGGAATATTATGATTTGGGCAGGAAAGAAACCATGCTCCGGCAGGCCGAACTGGCGAAAAAATATGGAATCGGCGGGTTCTGCTTTTATCATTATTATTTTAAGGACGGGAAAAAGGAACTGGAACTGCCGGCACAAAACCTGCTGCGGTGGAAAGACATCGACATGCCGTTCTGCTTTAACTGGGCAAGCGAATCCTGGATCCGGTCATGGAGCAGAATCAGCGGGAATGTGTGGGCGGAGCGGTATGAAGGAGCGGGGGAAAAGGTACCGGACGGAATCCTTGTACGGCAGGATTACGGAAAAGAGGATGAGTGGAGACGGCATTTCGAATATTTGCTGCCTTTTTTCCGGGATGAAAGATACATAAAGCTGGACGGAAAACCCGTTTTTCTCTTTTACAGTCCGGATGACATCAAGCCGCTGCGCCAAATGACGGCCTGCTGGCGGGAACTGGCGGCGGAGAACGGGCTGCCGGGATTGTATCTGATCGGGGCGCGCATGACGGTACCGGACGAATGCCTGGACGCAGCGCTTGTTTACGAACCGCGCAACAGTATGAATCGGCTGAACGGTGCAGGGATGGCGGAAGTAAAAAACGGGGTGCGGTGTTACGATTACCGGGACATGTGGAAAAGCGTGCTGGAAACGGAGCCGTTTTACGGGTACCGGACCTATTTCTGCGGAATTACCGGTTATGACGATACGCCGCGGCGGGGAAAGAGCGGGGAAGCGCTGGTACAGGATTCCCCCGGCATTTTTCGTGAGGGTCTGAAGGGGCTGCTGCAGAAAAGTATCCGGTACGGCAATGAATACCTGTTCCTCAACGCATGGAACGAATGGGGGGAGGGCATGTATTTGGAGCCGGATGAGCGGAGCGGATACTGTTATTTGGAAGCCGTGCGGGATGCGCTCCGTGATGCCGCCGCGATGCCGGAGGAGGACATGGCGGCGGAGGAAACGGACAGGGCCGGGGAGGAAAACATCCGAACGGCGGAGGAAGCAGTCCGGCGGGAGATTTCGGAATTGGATTATCAGTTGAAAAAATTCAAGCATTTGTTCCAAACCGTGGACCGGTGGCTGTTTTTGGAACAGGAGGGCAGGGTTTGCTTTTCGGCTCTATTGGAAGCGGAACATGTGGATACGGTGGCGGTTTACGGAATGGCGGCATTGGGGAAACACCTGTTGCTGCAGTTAAAGAAGGAAGGAAGAACGGCGGCATTTGGCATTGACCGGTATGTCGGGCAGTTTGGCGGTGATTGTGCGGTTTACCGGCCGGAAGACGAATTTCCCCCCGTGGATGCCATTATTATAACGGCATATGATACGGCTGCGGTTACGGAAATGCTGCGGCGGAAATATCAGGGAAAAATTTTTGCCCTGGATGAAATGGTGGATGCCATGGGAAAACAGGAGTGAATGGAGAAGAAGTGAACGGAAAAGAAGAAGGAGGAAACAGGACATGAAAGTATTATTATTTGGGGCCGGGGAAAATGCGAGGAGGTTCCTGCGGCACCATCCGGCGGCCCGCAGGCTGGAAATCACGGCTGTGGCGGATAATGACAGCGCAAGGTGGGGAGAAGTGTTTGAGGAAAAATACAAGGTGGTTTCCCCAAAGGAAGCGTTGAAACGGGAATGGGATCTCATAGCGGTGACTCCGGCCGCTTATTTTGAAATGGAGGAACAACTGGTATCCGAATTCGGCGTGGAAAAGGAGAAAATCGTAAGGGCCAGCGATTTCCTGGTACCGGCCCTGGCAAACTTGGGAAGCGTCCGGCTGGAATGCGATTACGAAGGCTGTTACGTAGTAAGCGGGCTCATACCGGACCGGGTCATTCCGGGGAACGGACTGGAAGAATTTTATTTTAAACGGGAACACAGGGTAATGAACAAATGGTGGCATTATTTTGAGGTATACCACACCTTTTTCCAAAAATATGTCGGAAGCGCAGTGAAAATTCTTGAAATCGGCGTTTATAAAGGCGGCTCCATGCAGATGTGGAAAGATTATTTCGGGGAGCAGGCCACGATTGTCGGCATGGATATTGATTGGAACTGTAAGCAGTATGAAGACGGCAATATCCATATATGCATCGGCTCCCAGGCAGACCGGGAATTTTTGGAAGACGTATCGGAAAAGTGGGGACCGTTCGATATTGTGCTGGACGACGGAAGCCATGACGTAAAGCATCAGATTATCACTTTCGAGACACTTTTTCCGCTGCTTAAGGAGGGCGGGGTGTATGTCTGCGAAGACTGCCAAAGCTCTTATTCCGCCAGATATAACGGCGGATACCGGAAACCGGATACTTTTATGGAATACAGCAAGAATTTTGCCGACTGCGTCAACAGCCAATATGTGGATTTGGGAAGGGAAAAGGAACTGCCTGCTTATGCGGAAGACATAAAGGCATGCCATTATTATGATTCCATGGTGGTACTGGAGAAAAAGCGCAGGGGTTACTCCTTCTTTACGGAATACGGAAGACGGTAACAATTGCGATGCGGATAATGAAATGGTTTTCTATGCCGTACCTTGAGGGAGAGGGCGGACAGAATTATGGCAGGACTTACCGTGCCATTAAGGATCAAAGTGATTATGTAGCTGACGTGGCGTTACATGCGATTCCTAATGTCCC
>CANTGP010000212.1 GCA_947653315.1 uncultured Lachnospiraceae bacterium | reverse complement strand
TATTTTTAACCTATCGCTTATAACATAACGGTGAATGCCGCTTCGGTGGTAAGCCCTGCGGAAACCGTTACTGTGCAGGCACTTCCGGCGCCGGGGGCGGCGTTGTCTCCGGTGCGGGCTGCCCTGCCTGCTGCGCTTCCAGCGCCGCCTGCTGCTGTGCCAAAATGTCGCGCTGGATGATTTCGTTACGCTGCGCTTCCACGGCGGCTTCCCAGCCGGGCGTGGACATGAATTCCGCCGTGTGCGGACAGGAATTTGTCTGGTTGACCGGAAGGGGAACGGTGGATACCGTACCGTCCGGGTTCACCACCTGTGTGGTGGCGGTGGAAGATCCGCTTTGCAGTGAAGCATCCTCAATCGGAAGCAGTTCCAGCACGCCGTCAATTTTGAACGGGCAGAATTCCGTTGCCGGTAAGCCGCAGTACTGGCAGATGGCGCCCTGGTAATGCACGTCGCAGCTTTCCGTGGGCGTTACGCCGTCGGCAAAATATTCCGTGTTCAGCGAACCGTCGCACAATCCCGGTATGGGCAGCTTGCCCGATTTGGAGCAGACCGTGGCGGTGACGATGCCTGCCGGAACGGAAAACGGTTCATTGGGCAGATCCGCATGAATCTGTGACATGACTGCCCGCCATAATTTTTTCGCAAGGTTCTTTTCATCGCCGGTCAGGTTGGCATTGTTGTCAAAACCGGCCCAAACGGTGGCCGTATAATAAGGGGTGAATCCCGCAAACCATACGTCGTTGTATTTGGAAGTGGTTCCCGTCTTTCCGGCGATGGCCATGCCGCCGAAATTAACGGAGCCGCCGGTACCTTTGGTTACGACGTCCACCATGGCATCGGTCAGCAGGAACGCGGTGGTTTCCTTGATGACCTGTTTGGTTTCCGGCATGGTATTGTCGAGGATAACATTGCCGTCATGGTCCACCACCGTATTATACAGCTTCGGCTTGATATAGGTGCCATGATTAGCGATGGTGGCATAGCCTGCATTCAATTCCTCGTTGGTGACGCCGTCCGTGATGCCGCCGAGGGCAAGGGACTGCTGGATGTCACTGTATATTTTTCCGTTGATTTCCTTGGATTCCACCAAAGTGGTGAAACCGAATTCCTGTAAATAATCAAAGCCAAGCCTCGGGGTAATCTGCGTCAGTGTCTTAACCGCCACGATGTTTAACGAGTCCTGGATGCCAAGACGCAGGGAACAGAGTCCGCGGTAGGCTTCCCCGTACCAGTTGCGGACGGGGGTACCGCCTGCATAGTGGAAGGGGGCGTCGTTCTGCACGGTGGCAAGGGTCAGTCCCGCGTTGTCAAGCGCGGGGGCGTAAGTGGAGAGCACCTTGAAGGTGGAACCGGGCTGGCGGACCGTATCCGTGGCACGGTTTAAGGTACGGCTTCCTTCCTTGGCGCCGCGCCCGCCCACCATGGCGACCACGGCCCCGGTGCTTTGGTCTTCCACCATAAGGGAAACCTGGGGCTGGGGTGTAAGGGTGATTTTCTCCCCATGCACCTTATCCCCGCTGCCCATGACGGCGAGTTTATAATTCGCGATGGCTTCCTCCGCTTCTTCCTTGGAAGTGTAAAGCAGGTTGAAATTGCGGTCCTGCTCTTTGTAATAGCTTTGGAACATTTCCGAGCTGTGGTTTTCCAAATCCCCGTTTGGTTTTTCAATGGTCAGTTCGTAGCTTAACAGCCATTTCACGTTTGCGGGGTAGTTTTCCTCATTGCTGAATACCTCGTCGCAGATTGCCTGTATGGCAGGATCCTGCGTGGAGTAAATCTTTAAGCCGCCGGTGTAGAGCAGGGTATATGCCTGGGTTTCGTTATAGCCTGCGGCAATTAAATCTTCCAGTACGTCGTCGGTCAGGGCATCCACAAAATATGTATTGATGGAAGTCTCCTCAACCTTTTCGTTTGTGACCTGGATGCGGGAATAAACGTCGTCCCCCATGGCGGCATCGTATTCCGCCTGTGTGATGTATTCCTGTTCCAACATGTTGTCCAATACTTTTTTCCGTCTTTTCGCGTTTTCTTCCGGGTGGGAAATGGGATTGAGACGGGACGGGTTCTGCGTGATGCTGGCAATGACCGCACATTCGGAAAGGGTAAGCTCGCTGACCGATTTGTTGAAATAACGCTGTGAGGCAGCCTGCACGCCTAACGTATTTTGCCCGAGGTTGATGGAATTCATGTAATTTAAGAGAATTTCGTCCTTGCTGGAAGTTTTTTCCAGTTCGAGGGCAAGGTACTACTCCTGGATTTTACGCTCGATTTTGTCCATGTTCAGACCGCGTTCTTCTTTCGTCCAGTCGGTGAATACATTGTTTTTTAACAACTGCTGTGTGATGGTACTTGCACCTTCCGAAAAATGTCCGCTGGTAATGCCTTTAACACCGGCACGGATGATTCCTTTGATGTCGATCCCATTGTGTTCATAAAAACGTTCGTCCTCGATGGCGACAAACGCATGGGCAAGGTTTTCGGGTATCATATCCATGGTAACCGGGATACGGTTGGAATTTTCAGCGATCAGTTTTGCCGTCTGGTTGCCGTCGATGTCGTAGACAAAAGTGGAAAATCCGGTGGGCTGTACGTTAATGTTGCCGATTTCCGGCGCGGTATCAATGATGCCGCGGAATACGCCGAAGCCTACGCTTGCCCCCAGGATGCCGACCGCCACAATCCCTGCCAGCATGACATTAAAAAAGGTAAGTGCAAATTTTTTTCCCCACTTCTCAGATTTAGCGTGGAGCGCCCGTTGTTTGCGGCGGACTCCTTTTTTTCCGTAGTTCATGAATTGTCCTCCTTGAAGTGTGCATAATAAGCACAACTAACATTACGATTATAACAAACTATGGATGGAAAAAAAAGTTTTTTCATGAAAATCTTACTTTATATTAAGAAATTATTTACAATTCGGTACACTTTTATTCCCATTTATGCTAAAATGTTATGGAACTGTGGGCTTAAGGAACAGGTAAGAATGAAAAAGAACGGTTTTATGTCCGGAGAACGGAATGGGGCGGTAAAAGGATGGCGGAACAGGAACAGGTATTTTTGCCATATAAAATATTAAAAAAGGGCGGCAGCGGTGAAATCGTGGAGAAAAAATCCCGTTTTATCGCCACGCTTTCCCCCGTTTCCACGGAGGAGGAAGCGGCGGCTTTCATTGATGCCATGAAAAAGAAGTATTGGGATGCCAGACATAACTGCTCGGCGTTTGTTATCGGGGAGCGGGCACAGTCCACCCGCTGCAGCGATGACGGGGAACCGGCGGGAACGGCGGGGAAACCCATGCTGGAGACGTTGCTTTCCTCCGGCGTGCGCAATGCGGCGGTGGTGGTGACCAGGTATTTCGGCGGTACGCTTCTTGGTACGGGCGGGCTGGTGCGGGCTTACACGCAGGCGGTACAGGCAGGGCTTGCGGCTTCGCAGGCGGTAACGGTGCGTTACGGCACGGAATTTGCGGTGGAAACGGATTACAACGGCATCGGGAAGATCCAGTATCTACTCGGGCAGATGGGGATTGGGAATGTTCAGACGGAATATACGGAATGTGTGCGCCTTAGGCTGACGGTACCTTATGAAGAAAGGGACAGAATCCGGAAAGAGCTGACGGAAGCCACGGCGGGAAGGGTGAAGATAGAAGAAAAGGGGAATTTTTATTTTGAAGATCCGATGGTTTGAAGGACGGTAGAGGAACATGGCGATGGAAGAAATCAGGGATTTTGAAGTCATCCGGGAATTGCTGGAGGACAAACAGTATACAAGGCTCCGCCAGCGGATGGCGGACATGAATATCGTGGATATCGCGGCAGCCATGGAAGAACTGGAAGAAGGGGAGATGTTAAAGATATTCCGCATCCTGCCAAAAAGCATGGCTGCGGATATTTTTTCGTATTTGGAAGTGGAGAGCCAGCAGCTTATTATCGTGTCCTTATCCGACCGGGAAGCGGGCAACATCATCGATAACCTGATGGCGGACGATGCCACGGATTTATTGGAGGAAATGCCCGCCAATATCGTAAAGAAGCTGTTGGCGAATGCCAGTGCGGAAACGAGGCGTGACATCAACCACCTGCTGCGGTACCCGGAGGATTCCGCCGGAAGCATTATGACGGTGGAATACGTGGACTTAAAGGAAAACATGACGGTGGAGGATGCCATCGCCAGAATCCGTCAGATAGGGGTGGACAGTGAGACGATTAATATTTGTTACGTGCTGGATGCCAAGCGGATTTTGGTTGGTACCGTGGCGCTGCGTTACCTGCTTATCAGTCCTTCCGATGCCGTTATCGGGGAGATCATGCATGAAAACGTGATTTACCTGAATACGATGATGGACCAGGAGGAAGTGGCAAGGCAGTTCCAAAAGTACGATTTTACCTCTATGCCCGTGGCGGACAACGAAGGCAGGCTGGTGGGCATCATTACGGTGGACGACGTGGTGGATATCCTACAGGAAGAAGCCACGGAAGATATCGAAAAGATGGCGGCTATCGTGCCGAGCGACAAACCTTATATGAAAACGGGGGTATGGGAGACTTGGAAAAAGAGGATTCCGTGGCTGCTGCTTCTGATGATTTCCGCTACTTTTACCGGAAGTATCATCACCGCGTTTGAGGATGCGCTCAGTATATTCCCCATCCTTACGGCATTTATCCCGATGTTAATGGATACCGGGGGCAATGCCGGGGGGCAGGCGAGCGTTACCATCATCCGCGGACTGTCGTTAAACGAAATCGAATATGCGGACGTGCCGAAAATCGTTTGGAAGGAGCTTCGGGTTGCGCTCCTTTGCGGTACGACGCTTTCGGCGGCATATTTTGCCAAGCTGATGCTGTTTGACCGGGTGGGGCTTCAGGTGGCGGCAGTGGTATGCCTGACGTTAATAGCGGCGGTAGCCATTGCAAAGATGATCGGCTGTACCCTGCCGGTTTTGGCAAAACGCGTCGGTTTTGACCCGGCGGTGATGGCAAGCCCGTTCATCACCACGATTGTGGATGCACTGTCTTTGGTCATTTACTTTGCCATTGCGGGGCAGGTGCTTGGGGTGTGATTGGTATGCGGGTTTCCGTCCCCTTTCCTGCGGTATTCTTTCGGCGTACAGTGCATGTACCGGCGGAACGTCCGGTTGAAATAGCTGATGTTTGCGTAGCCGCATTCCAGGGCTATGGCGCTGACGGGGAGGGAACTGTCCCGCAGCATACCGCATGCTTCGCCGATACGGTAATAATTCAGGTATTCCATAACCGTCATATTGACCTGTGACTTAAAAAAGCGGCAGAACTGCCCTTCGCTCATGTAAAACCGTCCGGCAAGCATGGGAAGGGTCAGGCTGCCGTTATAATTTTGGTGCAAAAACTGCAGGATATCCTTGACCAGTGCCGTTTTGGCATCGTTTCCCCCGTGGGCGGCATTTGCGGGGACGGCGGGGGATTGGCAGAGGAAATGCCACAGGCGCAGCAGTTCCGATTTGATTAACAGTTCGCTGCCGTCGGTACCCTTATGGCAGAGGGAACGTATTTCCGCAAGGGGAGGCGTAAGCTGTCCGCAGGCTGCGCTTCCTGCGGGAAAATGGTCACGGAACAGAAGCCCGCCCGATGCCTGCCGTTTTATGTATTTCTGCTGGATATCGTCGTTGCCGTAGCTGCTAATCAGATCCCGTCCGAAAACTACCGCATAGAAGGAAAGCGGCGTTCCGGGAGGCGCCGACAGGGAGTGCAGGATCTGCGAATCGGCAAAAAGGATGTCCCCCTGTCCGAAATCAAAACGGCGGCTGCCGATATGCGCGGTTCCCTGTCCCTTTGTGATTACCAGCAGTTCGTATTCCTCGTGCCAGTGTGTGCTGACCCGCTCGGGGCGGGAGGGGTCGGAGGCATATTCGTGCAGCATCAGGTGGAAACCGGGATTACCGTG
>CANTGP010000211.1 GCA_947653315.1 uncultured Lachnospiraceae bacterium | reverse complement strand
TCTGAAAAGGAACGGCGGGCGCTACGATCCGGAAAGGAAGTCGTGGTACATGCCGACGGGTAAAATCCCGTACCAGGAGCTTGCAGCCCACCGTGTGGAGCCGGCAGGGGAGCGTACCATGCCCCCGTCCGGAAAAGTGCGGCAGGGGACGGAACCGCCCAAGTCCCAGCGGCAGGAGTACCGGAATGCGGACAGGGGAGGAAGGGAATACCTGAACCTCCTGCCGATGGGAACGGAACAGTTTAAAGAAACGACGGAATTTCTGAAAAGGAACGGCGGGCGCTACGATCCGGAAAGGAAGTCGTGGTACATGCCGGCGGGTAAAATCCCATACCAGGAGCTTGCAGCCCACCGTGTGGAACCGGCAGGGGGAAGGGAAAAGAAATCCGTCCTGTCAAGACTTGGGGAAAACCAGGAAAAAGCCGGGAGGGAAGGGCACCAGGAAGTGAAGGGAAAGACTGCCGCGGAACGGTAAGAAAAAGGAGGAAGGACATGGAAATGGCGGAAGCGAAAATTTTGAATGATTTGGAAGTAATGCAGCAGGTACTTTCCCTGCTCCGGCAGAACCAGTCACCGGAATACGGGTATGCGGAAGGACTGGTAAGGCAGATGGAAAGCATGGAGAATGAGATCAGGATGTTGAATGCCCGGTTAAGTGCCTTTATGGACCAGCTCTCCCAAATACAGGGAGACGGCATAAAAGACAGGACGGCGGAGGTTTACGGGGCAATGTCCGGGAAGGGACAGGAGCTTCTCCGGTCGGTACGGGACCTTGCCGGACATACCGCACAAAAAGGACGGGAATGGATTGCCGCCATACGGCAGGGCGGTGAAGTAAAACTGCATTCCTTCCTGGAAGGGACGGGAATACGGGAAAAGCTGGAAGAACTCCGGAACGGATTAAAGGATATCATTTCAGAACTGGAAAAGGACATACGGACGCTTGACAACATCGAAAGCGAATTCCGGCAGACGGGTGAACACCTGGCAAATGCGTTCCGTCTGATAGGGGGAAGGGAAGTGTCCGGAAGGGAAACGGAACCTTCCCATGTTTTATCCGGGATACCGCGCCAAATGCTGGAAGCATACAAGGGAATGCTGGACTGGATAAACGGGGCAATCCAGTCCTTTGACCGTTTGGGAAGGAAGGCGGACCTGGAAGCGGTAAAGAAGGATGGAACGGCGCTGGAGCATATGGAAAACCAAACACCGGAAATCTGCATGGAAGCCGTGAAACAGAACGGCATGGCATTGGAATACGTGAAGGAACAGACGCCGGAACTGTGCATGGAAGCCGTAAGGCAGGACGGTCTTGCATTATGGTATGTAAACGGGCAGACACCGGAAATCTGCATGGAAGCGGTAAAGAAAGACGGCATGGCACTGGATTTCGTAAACGGGCAGACACCGGAAATCCGTATGGCGGCGGTAAACCAGAATGGCATGGCGCTGGAATTTGCGGAGGAACAGACGCCGGAACTGTGCATGGCTGCCGTGAAACAGAACGGCATGTCGCTGGAATACGTGAAGGAACAGACACCGGAGCTGTGCATGGAAGCCGTAAGGCAGGACGGCAGGGCACTGGAGTATGTGAAGGAACAGACGCCGGAACTGTGCACGGAAGCCGTGAAACAGGACGGCAGGGCATTAAAATACGTGGATGCCAAATTCATGCACATCTTCATGGAAAATGATAAACAACCGAAGCAACCCGTCCAAAAGGGTTCGGTAATTGATAAACTGAACAGGTATAAAAACGAAATAAAAAATGAAAACGGGAAAAGGGAACCCGTGCAGCAGAAGCAGCAGGAAGCGGGCCGTTAAAAATGACACGCCAGGGAATGGCCGGTTTACGCCAATGTATTTCCCCGGCGTGTCCTGTCCGGCCAAATAATAAGGAGGAAGAAGGACATGGGAAAAATACTGGTAATTGCGGAAAAACCGTCCGCAGGAAAAGACATGGCAAAAGTGCTGGGCGTGACGGAATCCCATAACGGTTACATGGAGGGCAGTAAATACATCGTTACATGGGCGCTTGGACACCTTGTCGGCCTGAAAAATCCGGAAGAAACGGATCCCAGGTATAAAAAATGGCGGCTGGAGGACCTGCCGCTTCCGGATGCCCCCGGGCTGAAAATCCTTCCCGGTAAGGAGGGACAGTTCCAAACCATAAAAAAACTGATAAACCGCAGTGACGTGGACAGTTTAATCAACGCCGGTGACGCAGGAAGGGAAGGATACCTTATCCAAAGCTGGATTTACCGTATGGCGGGCAACAGGAAGCCCGTAAAGGTGCTTTGGGCAAATTCCCTGACGGATGAGGCCCTTAGGAAGGCATTTGCAGACCTGAAGGATGAAAAGGAGTTCCAGGGCATACTGGAGGAAGCGGAAGCAAGGGCAACCGGCGACCAGAAATTCGGTTATAATTACAGCCGTATGCTTACCCTGACAAAGGGGGCCGGAGGTACCGTGCTTTCCTATGGCCGCTGCCAGACTCCCCTGCTGAACATGATTGTCCAAAGGGACATGGAAATCGATGCCTTCCGTCCTACCACATACTACCGTTTGGAATGCACATATGCCAAGGGATTTAAGGGCGTGCTCCTGAATGAAAAAGGAAAACCGGTAAATTTCCTGAATCGTGCGGATGCGGAAAAAAAACGGAATTCCCTGTCCGGCATGGAAGGAACCGTGGTACGTTACCAGGAGGAGGAAAAGGAGGAAAAAGCCCCCATGCTTTACAACCTTGCGGAACTGCAGGCGGTATGCGGGAAAAAATACGGGTATACGGCGGAACAAACCCTTGCGGCGGCACAGGCGCTTTACGAAAAACACAAGGTGCTTAGTTACCCAAGGACGGACAGCAGGGCACTTGGCATGGACCTTTACGGGGAGATCCGGCAGCATTTGGGGAGCTGCCGTTTCGGGCAGTACCTTGACATGGTGGACCGGATTCCGGAAGGAAACATCACGGCAGACAAAAGGTATTTTAATGACGCCAAGGTAACGGACCACCATGCGCTCATACCAACCATACATGCGGACATGGGAAACATTTATGCCGGCCTGCCGGAGACGGAAAAAAATGTTTTTGACGAAGTCATCCGTTCCTTTATTTCCATATTTTATCCCCCTTACCGTTACTCATCGGCCCAAATAACCGTGGATGCCGGCGGGAACCTGTTCCAGTCCGCGGGAACGACCATACGCAGCCTCGGGTACAAGGAAATATTAAAGCCCGCAAAGGAAAAGGGGCAGGGGGACATGGTAATCCTGCCCAGGATGGCGGAAGGGGATAAGGCAGCCATTGACAGCATGGAAGTGCTGGAAAAGAAGACGGAGGCGCCAGCCCGCTATAATGTGGGAAACATCATAAAAGTCATGGAAAAACACGGAATCGGGACTTCCGCCACGAGGGCGGAAATCCTGAAAAAGCTGGAAAAAAGAAAATACATCACCCTGGAAAAAGGGAAATATATCAGTACCGAACTCGGCCGCAAATACATTGCCGTCATCCCGGAGGAATTAAAAGCGGCAGACCTGACACGGAAGTATGAGGAGCAGCTTGCCCTGGTAAACTCCGGGCAGCTAAGCCGGAAAGAATTCCTGGCACAGATCGACCGGGAATTCATCCGCCACCTGAAACAGTTCAACGGGCAGTCAGGTGACGGCGGTGAAAAGCTGGGCGGTGAAACGGTGCGGATCGGGAACTGTCCGGCGTGCGGAAAAGAAATACGTGAAGGAAAGAAAAACTATTACTGCAGCGGTTATAAGGAAGGCTGTAATTTCTTTATCATGAAAACCATTGCGGGTAAGAGAATTCCGCCTGGCGCCGTGACACAACTGCTGGAAAAAGGCGTGACGGGGAACATAAGCGGTTTCAATAAACGAAACGGGGAAGGATCCTTTTCCGCAAAACTGGCACTTGAAAACGGGAAGGTGGTATTCCGGTTTGACGGAAAGAAAGGAAAGGGTGGAAATGGCGGAAAGGGAAAGGTTCAGGATCCGTGACAAAACCGTAAAGTTAAGGTGCACGGAAACGGAAAAGCTGGCAATCGAAAAGCTGGCATCGGAAAACAACATGAGCGTAAACACATACCTCTGCAAAATGGCATTGGAAGGTTTTGTGATACAGGTGGATTTTGCGGAACTCAAAAACCTGATTTATGAGGTAAACCGCATCGGGAATAACGTGAACCAGATAGCGCACAGGGTAAACACCAACGATGCAGCTTCCCGGTCCGACATAAAGGAAGTAAAACGCCAGGTGGATCTCCTGTGGTCGCTGATCCGGGCAGAACTGTTTAAGTACAGGCGGTAGGAAAGAAATGGCGGTATCAAAAATCAAACCAATCAAAAGTACCCTGAAAAAGGCAATCGATTACATCTGCAATCCCGGCAAAACGGAAAACGGGGATTTGGTATCCTCTTTCGGCTGTTCGGTTCCGGCTGCGGATTTGGAAATGCAGATGACGGGGGAAAAGGCGGGAAGCGGAAGCAGGATTGCTTACCACCTGATCCAGTCCTTTTCCCCTGATGATGACATTACGCCGGAAAAGGCGCATGAGATCGGGCGGGAGTTTGCCGACTGCATGCTGGACGGAAAATACGAATATGTTATTGCAACCCACGTTGACAAAGGGCATATCCATAACCACATCATTTTCAACGCAACGTCTTTTGTGGATTACAAAAAATACCACATGCCTTCCTGGCATAAAAATAAAATGTTCAACATCAATGACAAAGTCTGCCGCGATAACGGTCTGTCAGTCATCGAACGGAAAACGGGGAAAAAGGGAAAAAGCTGGTACCAGTATGAAGGGACGGACGATGACAAGGCATGGCGTGACAAAATAAAAGACGCCATCGATGCAGCGGTAAAGGAAGCGGAAAGTTATGAAGATTTCCTCCGTATCATGGAAATGGAAGGGTTTGACCACGAAGAAACCAACACCCTCCTGCGGTTCAGGGCAACGTCGGAGGGACAGGTTAAGTTTACCAGGACGAAGACCATCGGACCCGCATACACGAAAGACGTCATCAAACGCCGGATCGAGGACAAGGATTTTGTTTTTACGGAAGAAAAAGCAAAAACACGGGATACCGAAAAACGGAAAAATGCATCCGGAGGAAGCAGGCGCAAACCGGAAAAAGGGATAAACCTCATTGTGGACATTTCCAAAAACATAAAGGCACAGCAGTCTAGAGGATATGAACATGCACTGGTAATGGCAAACATCAATGCCATGGTAAAAACCATGAACTACCTTGAGCAGCACGGGCTGACCACGGAAGGGGAACTGGACCGGCAACTGGAGGAAAACCGTCTCATGCGGGATGAACTTACGGGAAAACTGGATACCGTGGAAAAGGAACGGAAGATGCTTTCGGAAAAAATTAAGTACAGCCAGAATTACGTAAAATACAAAAAAGTAGCGGCACGGGCAAAGCGGGAAACCGCGGGAAGCAGCTTCCTGGCAGAACATAAAGAGGAAATCCTGCTTTTCAATGTGGCCGAAATTTACATGAAGAAAAACGGGATCGACACATCTTTCCTTGATATCCGGCAGATGATAGACCAGCACAAACAATATCTTGAGGAACGGAAAATCCTGAATGCGGAAGTGAAGGAAACAAAAGAAAAAGTAAAAGAACTGGAACACGTAAAAAGCAACGTGGAAAAGATTTTGGGGGAAAGGACGGGGACGGAAAGCGTGAAAAACAAAAAAACGGTACCGAAGAAAAAGGGGAAAAGCACGGAAATGGAAATTTAATTTTGGTACAGTAATTTCCGGTATGCTGCCTGGGAGATAATAATTGTGTAATACAATCCTGTAAGGGCAACAATGAATATTCCAGTCTGAACTAAGTCAGAATATGTAATCATCATTGGCAACGCCCTCCTTTCTTTCGTCTGGAGGGTT
>CANTGP010000210.1 GCA_947653315.1 uncultured Lachnospiraceae bacterium | reverse complement strand
CGGAATGCCCGGTAAGTTTTTGCCATGCCTTCCCCAAGAGGCGTATATTCCATGCCAAGACCGCGTTTGCTTTTTTCGTTGGAACAAAGTTCCGTTTCTTCCTCCGTAACCGGGAACGGGAGGGGAATCCCCTGTGCCGCGGCATGTTCCCAAGGTATGGGGATTTCCCGGATTTGGGCGTTTCCGTCCGCCGCCTTTTTTAATTCTTCCGCAAATAAATCATAGGTAAGTATCTCATCCCCGCAGATGTTATATGCCTGGCCGTATGTCTCCGCATTACGCAGACACCTGCTTACGGCTTTTGCCGCATCCCCGATATACGTAAACTGGAACCTGCCCGCAGCGCCCGTAATATGGGGCAGGCAATGATCCTGCACCATCCTTTGGATGTACGCCGATTCCCTTGGCGCATAGTTAAAGGGACCATATAAAATGGCAGGGCGCAAAACCGTACATGCCATCCCCCTCCTTGCACATTCTTCCGCCGCTTCCTGCTCCAAAGCCACTTTTCCAACAATATAGGCTCCGGCATCCCCGGAAAGCATCCGCTGTTCCAAAGGGGCTGTCTCGTCCTTTACCTTTCCGGTCCCGCGCCGGTAAACATCCACGGTACTGATAAATATATACTGATGGGCATTCCCCGGCAGGTTTTGCAGCACTTTCGCCACATCCCCTTTTTCGTAGGCGCAAAAATCAACGATTACGTCATACTCCTCCCCGCACGCCTGCCATACGGACACGTCCCGCCTGTCACAGACCATCTGCTTTACGCCAAATTCCGCCATGGAATACGTTCCCCTGTTTGCCACCGTGATTTCGTGCTCTTTCGCCGCCTGCATGACAAAAACCCTGCCGAAAAAATAGCTTCCGCCTATCACTAAAAGTTTCATACCCATACCTCCTGCCGCGCAAAGTCATTTCCCTAAATCTTCAGCCGGTATCCTTCCCGTTCCCGTGCCCGGACCAGTATGCCGTCCTCCAGCATCCGCTGCAGCAGTTCCGCCGCTTCCTGCCTGCCGGTTCCAAGGATGGTTTCCACGTCCTTTTCCTCCACATAAATGGCCCACGTCACATAATCCAGGATGGCTTCCCGGTATTCCTGCCTGCCAAACAGCGAATCCCTGCTTTTCCTCCCTGCCGCCAACGGCAGCTTAAACGTAATCCGGTCCGGTTTTAACCGTTCCTGTATCTCCGGAATCTTCCAGCCTTTCCCGCTCCACACCTTATATAAATCCGGCACGCCGTTTCCGGTGCGCGTGCCTACCCGGACCAAATGGAACAAACGTGCAATCCCTGCATTGCGCGGATCCGATCTTCCCCCGTTGACCGCCTCCTGGATGTCGATGCGGAAGCTGCCCGGATTCGTAATGCAGATTTCATCCTGCTTTTTTATCATGACCAGCCCGCCGGAACCCATGTAATCGCCGTTTACCATGCAGTTTGCCACCGCTTCCCTCACCGGGCGGTGGATATCATGGGGAAGTCCGCGGACGATTTTCCCCGATATTTTTAAGTAAAAATCAAACAGGTTTCCGCTCCATTTTCCCGAATTGGAAACAATCCGCTCCCGAATCTGCCCGTCCGCATCCCTCTCCTGGTAATCCAAATAAAAATACGGATACTGCTTAACGATTTCATCCTCAAAACCGAACATTAAAAGCCCCGCCGCCGTGGGATGCACAGGTCCGTCCCCGTCCCGTTTTCCGGCACCGATCCGGCATAACAGCCCGCCGTCCGTCTCCGTCCCAAAGCCGTCACCCGGACGCATATCCTTAAGGTATGCCCGGTAGCGGCGCAAGGTCTCAACACTTAACGCTTCTTCCGTTACCGGAAGCACTTTCTCATCCAACGTGCGCTCCTGCCTGTCCCGCAGCATCATGCGCACTTCCTCCCTCGTGCAGTGGTAATCCCCTTCCCCGTCCCTACGGTATGTGCCCAGATAAGGGTTATTTCCGATGTACACCGGTCTCCTGCGCCGGTCCGCCCTCGGCACCGTAATGCTGATGATACGGTCGCCGCCGATGTTATGGATTTCCACGTCCCACTTGGACAGGATATTTTCACTGACCCTGCTTTTATCCCCGATAATCTCCCAAAATTCCGCAACCAGTTTTTCCGGCGCCGGAAGGTTTACCGTCCGAAACGTTTTGTCCGCAAGCTCCTCCACGCCCAAAAGCAGAATGCCCCCGAACGAATTGGCGAACGCCGAATAAGTCTCCCATATGCTCCTTGGAAGACCCCCTAACGCCCGTTTCGCCTCAATACGGTTATTTTCACTGTATTCCCCAATTCTCCCAAAATCAATCATCCATACCTTCCTTTTTGAATTTTTCCCTTAAAAAATCCGCTTCCCCGTAAGGAATCACGAAATCAAAGTTTCCCGCCACATAAGGGGCTATCTCATAAGTATCGATGAAAATATGAAACCCATCTTCCCCCAAATACCATTTGTCTTCCTTCGGGTAACTTTGCAGGGTTTCTTCATATCCGTCAAAAAAGATACTGCCGTTTTCCACACTTTCATCCAATTTCGCCGTTTCTTCCAAAAGGAAACGGACTACCGCCTCCGAAGCCGCATCCACGTCTTCGACCACATCGGCAAAAGAAAGTTTTTCCCCGGTCTGTGTATCGAAAACAAATCCATGCACCACCATATTGGGATGTGCGCCGCCCATATAGGAATAGGATTCCAGGCCGAAGCTGACCACATTCTCATCCAGCCGCCCCGGCCAGTACCCTTCATACAGCAGGTAGGCCGCCGGCCACATATCTTTTCCGCGCGTTTTGTAGTCTTCCTCCGCCCATGAAAGCGTTTCCTCCACGGGCGGTCCCGTCGGGCTTTCGCTTTGGAATGCCTGCCCGCTTCTCACATACCGGTTAATGGCTTCCGCCGCCTGCTCACGCCCCGGAATCGTCACCACCGGGAAACGGGTCTGCACCGTGAGCAGCACCGTACCGTCTTCCGCCTCATAGTTCTGTTCCGCTTCGTCAAAGCGAACCGTTAATCCGCTGTCCGTTCGTATGACCTCCGTTTCCGGCGCGGTTTCCTCCTGCGTCTGCACGGAATCCGTCTCCGGCACGGTTTCTTCCTGTGTCTGCACGGAATCCGTCTCCGGCACGGTTTCTTCCTGTGTCTGCACGGAATCCGTCTCCGGTGCGGTTTCTTCCTGCGTCTGCACGGTTCCTTCCTGCCCGCTTTCCGCCTCCTGCGGTTCCTCTACCAGAACCGTCTCCGGCAATTCCTGGCCGCTTCCTTCCTGCCGCACGCCTTCCCCGCTTTTCCCGTCCGCACATGCCGTCATTCCCAACGCACATACCATCAGCGCCGTCAGGTAAAAAATTCCGTTTTTCATTTCCCCACGCTCCCCATTCTTTTCCTCCCGCGTCCGCCCGCTGCGGTACCTGCCGGAATAAAGCTGTCAAAAATAAACAAATCGAAATCCTTCCGCCTCGCTTCCAACTCTTTTTGGCTTTTTACCGTCCATGCCACCGCCAGACACCGGTAGAGCTTTTTGCAAATCTGCCTTGACAACGTCCAGTAATACTTATGATTATATGCAATAAAATCCGGTTTGGTCGCAAAATTCAACAGCATATGTTCCAATACAAAATAAAGCAGCCCTTTTAACCCTTCCTCCTGCAAAAACGCATCCGAGAGCTGCCCCCGCATCACTCCGTTCCGGTGCCTGCGGTACCAAAGCAGGGCAAGCGGGTTAAAGGATTCGATGCAGTAAGTTCCGCGGTAATCCCGCAGCATCCCGTCCGCCAGCGGGCAGACCGACACGTCCGTCCATTCCACCTTATATTCCACAATCAGCGGCACCCTGCCGCCCACCATTTCCAAAAAGTCCTCAAAACGGGGAATCCTCTCCTCCGAGCGGCACAGCCGGAATTCCTGCAGTTCCTCATAGGTATAGTCATACACCTTCCCTTTTACCCCGCACACCCGCTCCAGCGTAAAATCATGGAATACCACCGGCACCCGGTCTTTGGAAAGCTGCACATCCAGCTCGATTCCGTATCCCGCTTCCACTGCCTTTTCAAATGCCCGCATGGAATTTTCCGGCGCATCCCCTCCGTTGTCATGCAGTCCCCTGTGGGCATAATAGACGCCCAAAAAAGGCTGCCTGTCCGGTCTATGCGCCATCCTCGGCATAATTGCCAGCAGGTACAGCGTCACCGCCACCGCCGCTATTACCAGTATTACCGTCATTTCCGTTCCATCCCTTTCCGTCCCGTCATCCCGGACTTTGCGTCCCACCCCTTTGAACGCAGAGCCTTCGTTTTATCTTCCTTCTGTATTTTAGTCCTCTACGTCAAAATTGTCCAGCACGTCTCTTTTCTTCTCCGGTTTGGAATCGCCGTGGCGCACCTGCGTCATGGTAAGGAATGCCAATACGGAAAACAAAAAGGCATAAGGAAACAGCGTCCGGTAAGACACGTTTTCCAACAGAAAGCCGGACAGCACGGGCGTTATAATCTGCGCTGCCATGGAAAACGTATAATAGGTCCCCGTAAACTTCCCGATATCGCTGCCTTTGCTCATTTCCACAATCATCGGATAAGAATTGACGTTAATGGCCGCCCATCCGATACCGATTGCCGCAAATGCAAAATTGATTACCGGGTGGTATGCCCCCACAAAAACAGCCGCGAAGTAGCAGACGCTCATCAACGCAATTCCCGCTAAAATGGTTTTCTTCCTTCCGATTCGGCTGGCTATATTCCCGATGGGAATATAACTGATAATGGCCGCCACGGTCGCCACCATCAGGCAGTCCGCAAAGCTCCCGCCTTCCATGTGCCAAACCACCCTTGTATAACGGGAAAAGGCGGTAGTCACCGCATTATAAGCCATAAACCACAAAAGGATGGATGCAAGCAAGAACGCCATACTCCGTTTCACCGGCGCGGACAGTACGGTGGAACCGCCGGACTCCCGGCAAACGGTGTCTTTTGGGGATTCCTTTTTGGCGTCCTCCCGGTCCCGTTCTTCCTCCGCCACCCGTGCCGCCACCTGTTTCTCCCGGACGGTCGTAAACAGCACAATCACCGCCACAGCCATCAGGCCGCCCACGCTGGCAAACAGCGGAAGATAATCCGGACGTTCCCCCGCCCCCACCAGCAGTTTAATCATAAGCAGCGCATAAACGCCGCCCACGGCGCCCATCAGGTTAATGACCGCATTTGCCTTACTCCTTAAGCGGTTCGGCGTCAGGTCCGGCATCAGCGCCACCGCCGGCGAACGGTACAGCCCCATGGAAAGCAGCAGCAAAAACAGCACGGTTAAAAACAGAACCAAATTCTGCTGCCTGTCCGCCACATTTAAAAGCATCAGAAACGAAACCGCCAATGCCGTACCGCATAAAATAAACGGCATCCGCTTCCCGATTTTCGTATCCGTCTTGTCGGACAACGCACCGAACAGCGGCAGCAGGAAAATCGCCAGCACATTATCCATCGCCATCAGGACCCCTGTCACGGTTTCCCCTAAATGAAACGTGTTCTGCAGGATCAGGGGAATGATGCTGTCATACATCTGCCAAAATCCCGAAATGGAAAGGAATGCCAGTCCAATCAGAAATGTTCTCTTATAATTCAGTTGCATAATATCACTGTTGCCGTTTCCGCTCATAAATACCCCCGTTTCCAATCCTTGCCGAAAAAAAATTATTATTGTCATTATTTTAATTATAGTAAAAAGTACGGATTTGTACAACCGTTTCCGTTCTTTTTCTTCTATCGCAATGTAACAATTCAGACGGAAATGTTATGTTCGAAGGTGGGAGAGGACGCAGAAGAAAAGAGAGGAATCCCCTGCCCGGTTTGTCCATGCCGCCCCGTACTTCCCTGCCAATAGCTGTTCAAAACCTGTTTCAAAAAAATGGTGGTATTTCTTATTGCTCCCAAAGGACCGTTTATGACCGTTTTAGGCGG
>CANTGP010000209.1 GCA_947653315.1 uncultured Lachnospiraceae bacterium | reverse complement strand
CAGGAATCCTTGTCATTTCCTTAATACCGCCAAGGTTCTTCTCCAGTTTCTCCCATTCTTTCCTAAGTGCAATGACTTCCTTCTTAGGAAGAACATCAAACGTACCGTCCTCCGACATGGTTTCAATCTGTTTTAATCTATCAATCCTGCTGCGGATTGTCTTGAAGTTGGTCAGCATACCGCCCAGCCATCTTTCGTTTACATAATACATCCCGCAACGCTCTGCTTCCGTTTTTACCGCATCCTGTGCCTGTTTCTTTGTTCCTACGAAAAGGATGGTTCCGCCCTGGGACGCAATATCGAATACCGCCTTATAAGCCTCGTCCACCTTACCTACGGACTTCTGCAAATCAATAATATGGATTCCGTTCCTCTCCGTAAAAATATAAGGAGCCATTTTAGGGTTCCATCTTCTTGTCTGGTGTCCGAAATGAACACCTGCTTCCAACAACTGCTTCATTGAAATAACACTCATGTCTCTACCTCCATTTGGTTAGCTTCTTCCGCACCCCTTATCCTCCAATGCCTACCCCGCCAAAACAGATAAGCAGACCATAAAAACATCCGTCCGTCCGGCAAAGCACCGTCATTGAATGGGGATACGTGTTTTTTTGTCACAACTCTTAAAGTATAGCATATATAAAACACTTTTTGCAAGAAATATTTAGCATTTTTCTAAGGAAATGGGCAAGGATGCCCATTTCAGCCCTCTCGGGCGTCCCCCTTCCCAACACTCAATCCCTATGCCCGGTAATAATCCGTGCAATCTTTTCCGCATCCGCCCCCGCCGGAATCTTATAATTCATCGCCACAATGGACCGGTCATACCCTTTCCCTTTCAGGAATTTTTCAAACTCCGATGCGGATTCCACCAACCCCTGCTGTTCCAGCCGGATGCAGACTTCCTTCGGCAGTTCTCCTTCGTGTACGGTAAACTCTACCGGTTCCGGCGCTTCTTCCGTATCCGCTGTCTGCCCGTCACCCGCCGTACCGTCCCCGGTTTCATCCGGGCTACCGTTTCCTGCACCATCCGCATTGTCTCCCGTCAAACTGCCGTCCCCGGTTTGGTCCGCCTGACCGGAAGACGCTTCTTTTTCCTTTTCCAATTCCGCTTTGAATTCTTCCTCTATGCGTGCAAACGTTTCTTTCTCAAGCTCCGCCCTCAGCTTTTTTTCCGTATCCAGCTTGGCTTCCTCCACATATTGTGCAAGTTCGGATGCCTCTATCATTCCCATTTCTTTTGCCTTCGTAATAATCTCGGCTTCCGTCGGCTCCGCTTTCCTGCCGCGGGATGTCACCCCAAGCAGGAGCGCCGTAATAACGATACCAAGCCCAAGACCTCTTAAATAATATTTTAAATTCATAACTGCTCCTGTCCGCCCTTATTCCTGCTCAAACAGGTCAATGACCAGTTTCACTTCCCCCACGCCCAAGCCTAATTCCTTGGCAATTGCGGTTTTTGATTTTCCTAACTTATGCAGCCGCAATATCCTATCGTTGTTATTATGGTTTTTTTCTTCTTCCGGTTCGGCATCCTGCCTGTCCTCCATGCCGCCTGCAGGAAATGTCCCCTCCTGCTCCAGCACATCATACAGTACTTCCACGCGCTTTGGCGCAATCGGCTGGAATCCGTCATCCACAACGGAATCCGTATCCGTTTCTTCCCCGGCATTACCGTCCTTTTCGTTTTTGCTTTTTTCACCGCTGCTTTCACTTTTATTATTATTGTTCAATCCGTTTCCGTATTTTTCCAACACCACGGGAACTGCCTGTCCCGTCCTGCCTTGCACGGCGTTTTCCGCCTGTCCGGTTTTTACCGCTGCGGCATCCGCGTCCCCGCCTGTCATTTCCGCCGCCGCTTCTTTCACCGTAATTTCCGCATCCTGCACGGTCTGCCTGATTTCCTTCGCTTTTTTCGAGGCTTCGCTTACCGTATTCACCAGGTTCTCATGTTTATCGTTGAGCATGTCATACAAAAACATGACCTCCTGATGGTTTTTGTTGATGGCGGCAAGCACCTGCTCGGAATATTCATTGATCGCCATGATTTTTTCATTCGTCAGCCTCTCCATGGCACGTTCCGTCTTCTCCATGGAGTAATTGAGCGTCTCGTCCACCATCTCGTTCATATGGCCCCTTGCGCCGTCAATCTCCCGTTCCACCAAATCCCGGATCATTTTCCCGTCGATTTCCGGTGCATGCGCCGCATCTTTTTCCGCTTTCCCTGCCGGAACCACATAACTGATAACCAGGACAACAGCGCCCACTATGACCAGAATCATTTCTACCAATCCCATAATGCCCTGCTTCCCCAAGGACATGCAAACCAGGAGGCATACCGCCTCCCGGATCCGCATTCCTTAAATTTTCATGTCAAACCTGCTTATGCCTTTCAACGTCACTTTCCCGTCTTCCTCCTGCCCGGAGTTCTTCCTACGGTGTTTTCCGCCGTCACCGGCATATTCATTACTCCCTTTTTCCCTTGCGTCGGGCCCTTTCCCCTTTCCCTCCGCATTATCCCCTTTCTGCACCTGCGTCAGCTTATTATCAACCGCCTTATGAAATTCCATTTGGAAATTCGACTGGTCCACCATCCCTTTGTTGTCTTCATTCTGCTTGATGGTCGTGAAATCCTGCGCCCTTACTATAGTTCCCTGTAACTCGATTCGACTAATCGACATAAACCCGACCTCCTCACCTTATAACGCCGTCATCTTAACCTCTCCCCCGGTCCGGATGAATTTACAGTACTGCATCTGTCCCTGGACTACCATGGAAGAATCGCCGATACAAATCTTCGTCCCCGGAAATACCACTCCCGATACATTGACTGCCGCATTGGTCAGGTTTCCGAGGGAATCCTGCATGGCTTCCATCTCCACCGTCTTATCTTCCACTTCCTTCTTCTTTAACTGGCTTAACGCAATCAACGATTTCATGTATTGAATCTGATCCGGCGACAGTTTAATTCCCTTTGCCAGTTTTTGCTGTGTTGCAGTCAGCAACGGCTGTACGGATTTTACCACTCTCGCCGCTTCGGCAATTTCTTTCTGCATCTGCTGAATCCGGGATTTTAAAGTGGGGTCCACACCCACTTCTATAATCGTATCCGCCCCCATGGAAGACCCTAATGTCTTAACCGACACACTGTTTAAGGCACACACACGCCCACCGGTAATAAATCCACGCTTACCCGTTACCGTAACCTCATCCCCCGCCTGTACACTGCTGTGGAGAATGGACTCGGAAGAAACGTATCCTTTTGCCATGGCAGTGGAATTTTCCATAAACTTAGCCACGATATTTCCGCCGGCCTTTAACTCGCCGCGTCCCATACCGTTCATTCCCCTTGCTATAATGATGTCCCCTCCTGCCTGTATATATGCGCCTTCCACCACGCCGCCCACTTCAATGTTCCCCTTTGCGACAACGGAGAAATTCGCACACACATTGCCCGTAACCTGTACGCTTCCTTCATATTCTATATTACCCGTGGCATTATCCACGTTTTCCACCGTCAGGACATCCGAAACAAAGACTTTGTCGTCCACCAGCGTCACATGACCGTCCACATCGGAAGTCAGCGTCAGTTTATCTTCGGAAAGCGTAATGTTCCTTCCGCATTTCAGTTTCTTCTTCTTTACTTCCCTGGGTTTTAACGGCTCGCCCAGCACGTTTTTTCCTGCTTCCCCCGCATCTTCCGGAAACAGCTTTGCCAGCACATCCCCTTTGGAACAATGGTTAATGGTATTCAGGTGGAAAAAGTCCACACTTCCGTCTTCCTTTAATGTCGGGCGCGCTTTCACATCCGTGCTGAAATAATATTCAATGCGCGCATCCTCCCCGTGACGCGGCGGTTTTCCCATTGCCACCACGATATTCTCACAATATCTCCTTTGACGGAAAAACTTATCGATTTCTACATCCTGGATTCCGTATTTGATTCCCTTGAAACCCAAATCCGAAATAAACTCGTTCCGCGTCATAAGCTCGCCGTTTTTGGATGGCGCATAAAAACGGACAATTGCCTGCATATTATCCGGTTGGATTACCAGCTTATAATTCTCACGTTCCTCCATATGGGTATTCCGGTTCAGCCTCACCTTCTGCGTCTCTTTCGCGGAGGATGCCGCATAAAGCGACTGGCTGTCAAAATCAATGTTCCTGTTATTCAGGTACTCCATGATTTCATTGATTCCAACAGGATCTCCCCCGTCCGAAGGAGGTTCTATTTGGAGAAACGTGCCGTTTTCTTCACAGATCAATCGAAAATATCCATTCATATCCTCTACCCCACTTATGCAAAAATACCCATGTAGTTTCCCATCTTTGATTTCAATTTCTGCAGCCCCCTCGTATGGAGCTGGGAAATCCTCGACTCGGATACTTCTAATATATTGCTTATTTCCTTAAGTGTTAAATCCTCATAATAATACAGTTCAATAACCCGCCGTTCCTTCTCCGTCAGGATTGACAAAGCGTCCGCCAGTACCGTCTTTAGTTCCTCTTTCTCCAAAACCTCCTCCGGGCTGGCAAAATGTGCGCTTTTATTATTTTCAGCCGGGACTTCCGCCCCCTGCTCCATAAACTCATTCAATGAAACAACATTCGTGATTTTCATTTGGGACTGCCATTCCCCGTATTCCTCACCGGTAAGCCCAAGTGCCTGTGCGATTTCTTCATCCGTGGCACTGCGCCCCTTGGCAGCTTCTATTTCCTTCGTTACGGCTTCCATCTTCTTCTGCCGCTGCCTGATGGTCCTTGGAATCCAGTCCAGCTTACGGATCTGGTCCAAAATAGCTCCCCTTATCCTGAGACTTGCATAAGTCTCAAATTTCACTTCCTTCATACTGTCAAACTTATCAATGGCATCGATCAATCCGAAAATGCCGTAACTAACCAAATCATCGTATTCCACATTATAACCAAGGTACATGCTGAGCCTTCCGGCCACCAGCTTTACGAGCGGAGCATATTCCAGAATAAGCCGTTCCCTGGTTTCGGGCGTCTTTCCCTTGGCGTATTCCTCCCACAATTTCTTCTTTTCTGCTTCGTCCATACTCTCCTCCTGATGCCCCTATCCGATCAGCTCTCCGCATTCATCCCCATCTGTCCCTCATCCGTTTCTTCCGCCAAATCCAACTGGTCTTCCTCTGCCACAATTTCCTTTTCTTCCGGCGCCGGTTCGTTCTGTTTTTCAAACAAATCCAGCATAAACTTATACAGACATCCTATCACGTAAAAGCCAAGCAGCACACCGAGCAGTATCAGCAGCATCGGCTTTGCCTCATAATGAAAGACAAGCATAATTACGCCGCACGCCGCTCCCGCAAGCAGCATCCAAAAAGGTGGTATCAGTTTTCTTTTCATGGTTGGTTTCCCCGCCTTCTATATTACCTTCTGTGGTTTCCCCACGGCCTTAATAATGAAATCCCCGTTTTCCGGGTAAAAGATAACCGTCCGCCCATAACTGTCGCCGGTATCCGCCGCAAGAATCGGTATCCTCAGTTCCCCCAGTTTCTTCCTTGCCGCTTCCACATTCCGCTCACCGATACGTACCATTTCCGATTTGTTCTGGAATGCGAACATCTGCGCCCCACCGGCTATCTTCGCCACCATGCGGGACTTGTTTGCCCCTTTTGCCGACATCTGCCTGACCAGTTCCTCAATACCGGTATCGGCAAATTTCGGTATATTGCTGTTATTCCTTATTTGTGTGCTGTCCGGCAGCATAATATGTGCAAGGCCGCCTATTTTGGTCACCGGATCCCTGATTGCGATTCCTACACATGATCCCAAACCTAACGTAGTAATGGAATTCGGACTGATGCATATCTGCAAATCCGCCATTCCGACCTTTATTAATTCACTCATAATTTCTCCCAGCTCCCAACCTATCTTTATCATTGATGCGCCGACTCCAAAATCCGGCTAAGTTTCCACTTAATGGCT
>CANTGP010000208.1 GCA_947653315.1 uncultured Lachnospiraceae bacterium | reverse complement strand
CGTCCTTACCAGCTCCTCCATGGCGCCCCCGCAGCATAACTTCCTGCCGATATCATGGCAAAGGGTACGGATATAAGTTCCTTTGGAACACGATACCCGCATGGTAATGAGGGGCAGGCGGATTTCTTCTATTTCAATTCCGTAAATCCGTACCCGTCTCGGACGGCGCTCGACTTCCCGGCCTTCCCGTGCCAATTCATACAGCCGTTTACCGTCCACCTTGACTGCCGAATACATGGGCGGAATTTGGTCATATTCCCCCAAAAAAGAAAGAACGGCTTCCTCCGCCTGCCGCTCCGTCACGCGGACCTCCGTTTCCGACAAAACCCGTCCGGTCATATCCTGCGTATCCGTTTCGCAGCCAAGCCTTAAAACCGCCCGGTACTCCTTATCCTTGTCCGTCAGCATATCGCACAGTTTCGTCCCGCTGCCCAAACAGACCGGAAGTACCCCCACGGCCGCCGGGTCCAGCGTTCCCGTATGGCCGATTTTCTTCTGCTTAAGGATTCCCCGCAGTTTCGCCACCACATCATGGGACGTGTATCCGGCTTCCTTATATATGTTTATGATTCCGTTGTACATGTTTAACCTGTTTCCTTTTCCGTCTGCCCGATCAGCCCCGCCTGCTTTAACTGCTTTTCGATATGTAAGGACAAATTGTTTACCACATCGTGAAACGTTCCGTTCATCGTGCAGCCCGCCGCCCTGACATGGCCGCCGCCGCCGAAAAACATCGCAATCCTCGCCACATCCACTTTTCCCTTGGAACGCAGGCTCACCTTATATTCCAGCACGCCGGTCTGATACATGAAAATCGTACATTCCACCCCTGCCGTTTGGTTCAGTTGGCTGACGATGCCGTCCAAATCCTTGGAATCCGCATGGTAAAAATCCAGCGTCCGTTTCACCAAACCGCTGACAATGCATTTTCCTTCCATAAACTGGATACTTTCCAAAAGGGCCCGCCCCAAAAGAAGGTTCTGCACATAGGTTTTCTCATAAAACGTTTTCTCAATGACCTCCGAAAAATCAAACCCGAAGGAAATCAGCTTCGCCGCAATTTCCAGCGTCTTGGGGGAAGTATTGGAATAACGCATCACTCCGGTATCATGGATAATCCCGATGTAAATTGCCTTGGCAATCTCCGTATCCAAACCGTCTTCCTCCAGCACGTCATAAACCAGTTCGCTGGTGGAGCTGGATTTGGCATCGATATAATTCACGTCCCCGCAGCCGCCGTTGCTGATATGGTGGTCGATATTTATGGTCTTCCCCGCCCGGTCAAACAGGCGTTCCGCCCCTCCCATGCGCTCTTTTATTGTATCCAGCGCAATAAACACATCATAATGTTCCACATCCGTGCAAAAATCCGTGCGTATCTGCTCCACGCCCCGGATACAGTTAAACACCGCCGGCGGCTGCTCCAAAAAGACATCCACCCTTTTTTGCGGATATACCTTACACAAATACTGGTACAGCGCCATGCATGCGCCCACACAGTCCCCGTCCGGTCTGATATGGCCGCTGATTCCTATGGTCTGCGCAGTTATCACTTCGTCCCTAATCTTCATTTCCAGCCTCCCTGTTCACTTCATCAATCAGCCTTGACATATTGACGCCGTAAGCAATGGACTGATCCATAATAAACGTAATCTCCGGCGTATTCCTTAAATTTATTTCCTTTGCCAGCCGGTTCCTGATGTAACCGGCCGCGCTTTTTAACCCTTCCAGCGTGTCTTTCTGCGCCTGCGCATCCCCTAACACACTAATCCATGCCTTACAGGTCTTTAAGTCGGGAGACACTTCCACGGAGACCACCGAAGTCAGCGGACTGACACGCGGGTCTTTCATCCCGCCGCGTATAATCTCCGCCAACGCACGCTGCACTTCCCCATTTATCCTAGTATTCTTTAAACCGTTTTTCCTCATAGTCCGCTCCCATCTACGCCTTGGAATATCCTGTCTTTTCCTGTTGTTACTGGCGGGGTACCTCCACCATAATATACGCTTCCACGATATCCAGTTCTTTCATCTGGTCAAAATTTTCAAAGACCAGACCGCATTCAAATCCTGCCTTTACTTCCTTTACGTCATCCTTAAACCGCTTTAAGGAAGCCAGCGCACCCTCGTAAATCTGCTCGCCTTCCCTCGTAATGCGTACCTTGCAGTCCCTTTGGAACATGCCGTCCAGCACGTACGAACCCGCAATGTTTCCCACCGCGGATGCCTTAAAGAGCTGGCGTACCTCCGCATGGCCGATGACTTTTTCCTCAAATACAGGGTCTAACATACCCTTCATTGCCGCTTCCACGTCTTCGATTGCCTGGTAAATGACTTTGTAAAGCCTGATATCCACGCCTTCCCTTTCCGCAATCGTCTTCGCCATGGCATCCGGCCTTACGTTAAAGCCGATAATGATTGCCGAAGATGCGGATGCAAGGGATACGTCGGACTCGTTAATGGCGCCGACGCCTCCATGGATGCATTTTACCACCACTTCCTCATTGGTCAGTTTTAACAGGCTTTGTTTCACCGCTTCCACGCTTCCCTGTACGTCCGCCTTGATAATCAGGTTCAGTTCCTTTAAATTACCCGCCTGAATCTGCGTAAAGAGATCGTCCAGCGACATCTTAGCCTTAGTATCTTCCAACATCCGTTCTTTATTCTGTGCCAGGTAAGTTTCCGCATAAGATTTTGCGGTCTTGTCATTTTCATGGGCAAGGAACACCTCGCCTGCGCTGGGAACATCGGAAAGTCCCAAAATCTCCACCGGTGTGGACGGGAGGGCTTCCCTTACCCTTCTTCCCTTATCGTCGATCATCGCCCTTACTTTACCGTGGCTCGCCCCTGCGGAAATGAAATCCCCCACATGCAGCGTCCCTTTCTGAACGAGTACCGTCGCCACGGGACCGCGGCCCTTATCCAGCTCCGCCTCGATGACAAGTCCCCTTGCCTGCCGTTTTGCGTTTGCCTTCAGCTCCAAAATCTCCGCCGTCAAAAGGATGGTCTCCAAAAGGGTATCGATGCCTTCGCCCGATTTCGCGGATACCGGAACAAATTCCGTGCTCCCGCCCCAATCCACGGGAATCAGCTCATATTCCGTCATTTCCTGTTTCACCCGGTCGATATTGGCATTGGGTTTATCGATTTTGTTCACCGCCACGATGATTTCAATGCCTGCCGCCTTCGCATGGTTGATTGCCTCCACGGTCTGGGGCATGACACCGTCGTCCGCAGCCACCACCAAAATGGCAATATCCGTGGCATTGGCGCCGCGCATACGCATTGCCGTAAACGCCTCGTGTCCCGGCGTATCGAGGAATGTAATTTTTTCCGAACCCACCCTTACGGTATATGCGCCGATGTGCTGGGTGATGCCTCCCGCTTCCTTATCGGTTACGTTCGTCTTGCGGATGGCATCCAAAAGAGAGGTTTTTCCGTGGTCGACATGACCCATGACACAGATAACGGGAGGTCTTCTCGTCATATCCGCTTCGTTTTCCTCATCTTCTTTCAACAGTTCCTCAATCACGTCCACTTTTACTTCTTTTTCACAGATGATATCGTATTCGATGGCAATGTTTTCCGCTTCCTCATAGGAGAGTTCGGAGTTCACCGTTACAATCTGCCCCTGCAAAAACAGTTTCTTGATAATGACGGACGGCTGCATCTTCATCTTATCCGCCAATTCCTTTATGGTTAAGGTTTCCGGAAGGATAATCACCTTAATCTGTTCTTCTTTTGCTTCTTCCACCTTCTTCTCCGGCTTAATGAATTTTCCGGCTTTGTTCTTCGTGGATGCTTTCCTGTCGTCTTCTTCATAAATCAGGTCTTTTTTGGAGCGCTTATCTTTCTCCTGTCCGATCCTGCGCTTTTCCTCATCCCTGTGCTTTTCCTGATCCTTAACCGGGCTCTCCGGTACAAATCCTTTCCCCGGCGCAGGCTTGCGGAATTTATTGTCCTGCCCTCCATTGCCCCTGTTAGGGCGGTCGCTATTTCCAGGGCCGCCATAAGGACGGTTCCCACCCTGACTGCCGCCAAAATTACGCCGGTCGCCCTGATTATTTTCAAAAGGCCTGCGGTTTTGCCCGTCGTTTCTCCTGTTGTCTCCCCGATTCTCATTCCGATTTTCATACCGGTTATCCTTCCTGCCGTCCGGTCTTCTTTGCTGGTCGTTGTTCCTCGTCCTGTCCTGTCTGGGATTTTCCTGTCTTTGGTTGTCACGTCTTTGACCGTCCTGCCTTTGTCCGTCCTGCCTGGGACTATCCTGCCTTCTGCTTTCCTGTCTCTGCTCCTTTTGCATTTCCGTCCTTTGGCTGTCTGTCCTAGCCGCTCCCGTCTCCTGCGCGCCGGTGTTCGCCGCGGCAACCGGAGTTTCCGTTTTTACGGTCTTTACTTCCGGCTGCTCCGTCTTCTTCGGTTCTTCCTTCACCGGTTTCTCACGCTTCGGCGTATAATTGGAAGCGGGTATCATCGTAACCGGAGGCGTAGGGGAAGGAGGGGTTAACGGTTTAATCGGACGGTGCGGTACCGGTTTTTCCTGACGCGCCCCCTGTTTGGGACGGTTGTTTCCCTGCGCCTGGGGCTTCTTCGCATTGCCCTGCTGGGGACGCTGTCCCGCCATTTTGCTGTTCTGCGAATTGCTCACGATTATGATTTTTTTCTTCTTTTTGGGCTGCTCCGCCGCCGTTTCTCCTTCTTTCGCCATCCGTTTTTCCTCTTTCACCTTTTCTTCTTTTCTATTTTCGGGATTTCCTTCTTTTTTCGCTTCTTCCTTCTCTTTCGTTTTTTCTTCTGCGGTTTTTGCTTTCGTTTCCTTTTCCGGTCCTTTTTCTTTGTCTTTTCCTGTATCTTTTTCTGTTTCTTTTCCCGCTTCCTTGTTTTCTCCGCCGCTTACCGCTTTGCTTCCTTCTTTATTTTCCTTAGGTTTCCCTTCCTTTTTTTCTTCTGTCCCAGCCTCTTTGTCCGTCGCTTTTCCGTCCCCGTTTTTCGAAAAATGTTTTTTCACCAGCGCGATTACATCATCCTCGACGGAACTGCTCACCGACTTTACCTCTACGCCTTTTTCCTGCAAAAAAGCCAATATCTCTTTGTTCTGTTTATCCAATTCCTTCGCAAGTTCATGTACTCTCATTTTCGCCATGCTCACTACCTCCGTCTCCTTATTCCGTTCCTTCCGATCCTTCCAAATACTTTCTTATGGATTTCGCAAATCCCTCCTCCGTAACCGCCAACGAAGCACGCATTTCCTTTCCCATGGCATGCCCCAGTTCCTCCTTCGTCCCGTACCGGAACATGGGTACTTCGTAATAGCTGCACATATTTCCAAATTTTTTTACGGTATTGTCCGACGCGTCGCCACTTAGGATGACCAGCCGCGCGCTGCCCGATTTCACCGCTTTTTCCACCGCAAATTCTCCACTTACCGCATTTCTTGACCGGACTGCAAGACCGAGCAGGGAATATATTTTATTCACACCCATCCAACTCCTTTTCCAGCTTTCCGTATACCTCGTCCGGAATGCCTGTTTTAAGGGAACGTTCCAGTCCCTTGTTCTTTCTCGCCTTTTTCAGGCACTCGGCAGAATGGCACAGATATGCCCCCCGTCCGTTCTTCTTCCCGGTCACGTCCAGAACAATGTCTCCTTCCGCCGTTTTTAACACGCGCATCATTTCTTTTTTGCTTTTCATTTCGCCACAGCCAACGCATTGCCGTAAGGGAATTTTCTTTGCCATCGTTTACCCGTTTTCCTTTCCTCCGCTTTCGCCGTCCTCACTTCCGTCTTCCGTACCGTCTTCTCCGCCGGTTTCCGCTTCATCCGTTCCGCCCATTGCTTCCGTTCCTTCCGCTTCATCCGTTCCGCCCATTGCTTCCGTTCCTTCCGCTTCGTCCGTTCCGTCCACTGCTTCCGTTTCTTCCGCCCCGTCTGCTTCGTCATATCCGCCGGTTTC
>CANTGP010000207.1 GCA_947653315.1 uncultured Lachnospiraceae bacterium | reverse complement strand
AAAACTTATGGAAAACGAAGGAGAGGTAGAAATATGGAGATTATGGAATTTTGCAAAAAAGTAAAAAAGGGTCTTGCCCTCTATACCGGGGAAGGGGTGAGCGTGAGTATAAAGGAAACCGTGAAGAACAATGGGGTGGTTCTGCACGGTATTATGGTTACGGAAAAAGGGAGGAACGTTTCGCCGAATATTTACCTGGACGATTTGTATGAGACTTATGAGCAGGGTAGGACATTTGGAGGGATCATGGAAGAAGTGTTCCATATTTATGAGGAAAGCCGGCTGGGGGAAAACATGGACATGGGGTTTTTCCTTGATTACGGTATCATGAAGGACCGAGTGGTTTATAAACTCATCAGTTACGAAAATAACAGGGAGCTGCTGCGGCAGGTACCCCATATCCGTTTCCTGGACATGGCGGTTACGTTCTACTGCCATGTACCGAAAGAGGGGATGGAAAATGCTACCATATTGGTTTACGACAGCCACTTAAAGGTTTGGAATATATCGAAAGAACGGCTGTTAAAGGACGCGGGGAAAAATACGCCTCGTATTCTTCCGCCCCGCCTGTTGTCCATTGAGGAGATGATGCAGGAAATTTTTGTACATGATGCCTGCGGGAAAGAAGAAGCCGGTTCCGGCGGCGGCTGGCTTCCGGATGCCGACGGGGACGGAACCGGATTAAAATCCAAAATGTATGTGCTGGGCAACCGGGAAAAACTGTTCGGTGCGGCAGTCATGCTTTATGACGGTGTGCTGGAACGGATTGCGGATACGTTCGGGCGCGGTTTTTATGTCCTGCCGAGTTCCATCCATGAAGTCATACTGGTTCCGGAGGGGAAAGGGGAGGATGCCGCTGAACTGTGGAAAATGGTCTGCGAAATCAATGCCACGCAGGTGGAACCGGAAGACGTTTTGACGGATTCTATTTACCGTTTTTCCCGTAAAAAAAGAAAATTGGAAAAAATTTTTTAAGGATTTCCAAAAAGTACACTAGACAATCCGACGCGAATGTGATATTATGTTCAGAGTGATGTAACAAATTTGTAATATTTGAATAAGTAATATTTTTTATGCACTCGTAGTCTAATGGATAGAACGGAGGCCTCCGACGCCTTTAATGCAGGTTCGATTCCTGCCGGGTGCATTACATCACTCTGAAGGTAATGCGGAAAGGATGGAAAGGATATTTATCATCTATGGACAATAGGAGTATTAGGGACAGAATCGAGGATATGAGGGAATGGATATCGGAACATGCCAAGATTGTGATGCCGGTAATCCTTTTGGTCTGTGTCGCGGTAACGGTTTTCGTGGCGGTCAGTGCAAACCGGAAGGCTGCGGAGGAAGTGGAGGCGCAGATGGCGGATATCCCCGGACAAAAGGTGGAACCCATTCAGGAGCAGGCTGCGGAAACGGTGCCCCAGCTTGAACTGGAGGAAAATGCCTATCCGGAGGTCAACGCGTTAATCAGCAGGTATTATGAGGCGGTGGCACAGGGCGATGTGGATACCGTGGTTTCCATTAATGAATTTATGGAAGAAAAGGAAAAGTTAAGAATCCGTGAAATGGGAAAATACATTGATTCCTATCCGGAACTGACGGTTTACACAAAGAAGGGACCGGTGGAGGATTCTTATATCGCATATGTTTATTCAAAGATGAAGTTTACCGAGTATGAGCGGCTGGTACCCGGTATGCAGGCGTTTTATGTCTGCACCGATGAAAACGGTGAGTGTTACATTAATGAAGGTGTGGTTAATTCCATTGAGTTGCAGTACATTACGGATGTGTCCTTACAGGATGACGTGGTGGATTTGAATAACCGGATTACGGTGGAATACAACGATATGCTTGCTTCCGACGAGGAACTCCGGGCATATCTGACGGATTTGTCGGAACGGGTTGATGTTTCCGTAGGAGAGGCTTTGGCGAAGGCGGAAGACGAAGCGGCGAAACAGCAGGAAGAAGCGGCGCAGGCAGCCGCAGCGGAAGAAGCCGGAAACGAGACGGCGCAGGCACCGGAGGAAACACAGACAGAGGCGCCGGTGAGCGTGGCAACAACGGTAAAAGCGACTTCGGTGGTAAACGTCAGAAGTTCGGACAGCGAAACCGCGGATAAAGTGGGTAAAGCTCAGGTCGGCGATGAATTTCCCCTTTTGGAAGAACGGGGAAACGGGTGGAGCAAAATTACGTTTGAAGGAAAAGACGCTTTTATAAAAAGCGAATATTTGGAAAAATTGGAAAAAGCAACCGGGGAACTGGCATCCAACAACGGGGGCGGCGCTGCCGCACAGACGGAAACGCCAAAACCGGCAGAAACCCAAACGCAGGCAACGAACGCATCCACGGGTACCGGGGATACCGTAACCGTAAAGACGAGCGTGAATGTCAGGAAATCGGCAAGCGAGGACGGGGAGAAACTGGGTCTTGCCTATGAAGGGGATAAGCTGGAACTCGTGATGAAACAGGCGGACGGCTGGACGCGGGTAAAGTATAACGGGCAGACGGCTTTCGTGAAATCCGATTTTGTGGAATAAAAAGGATAGTTCCCATAAGATAAAAAAATTTTATATGCGGGTACGGACAGGTATAGACGGAATCTGATTGGTAAAAATATAAGGTGTAGGCACGGAAAGAACGTGTGCCTGCACCTTTTTCCATTTTTAAATCTTTCACTCCCGAGTTTGTGTCTGCGCTGCATCCACAAACTTGAAATGCACAATAAAGCAGCGCAGAAATGAGGACAAACATGAAAAGGGATGATGCGGAAATCCTGCGGGAAGTGCAGAAAAACACGGAAATGGCGATGAAGGCAATCGATACCATCAGCGAAAAAGTATACGATGATGATTTGGCGGTGCAGTTATCCAGGCAATCCTTGAAATATTCGGAAATCCATAATAAGGCGCTGGACAAAATCCTGGAGGGAAAGGCGGAGCCTTACCGGACGAACAATGTCAGCCAAATGATGCTGGTGGGGGGAATCCATTCCAATACGCTGTTTAACACCAGTACCAGCCATATTGCGGAACTGATGATCCAGGGGAGTAACCGGGGAATTACCGATATGTGTAAGGCGTTGAACCACCATGAGCGGGCGGGTATGTTTTCTTTGGAAATCGCAAAGGAACTGATGGATTTTGAGGAAAAAAACATCGAACGGCTGAAGAAATACCTGTGAGTCCCGGGACGTGCTTTTTTGCCAATGACATGGATTGTATACATGTATTATTGTACAATTTGTATAAAAAACATCGGGAAACTTTTACAAAACTTTTACGCTTTCATTGCCTAAAGTGTCTTGTGTAATCAGTTCCGGCATTATATAATATTACGTGGACATGCAGGAAAGTCTGTTATGGGACAGGCGTTTGACAGATAACAATAAAGGAGGACATGGAATATGTCATATGTAGATGAGGTATTTGATTTGGTAGTGGAAAAGAATCCCGCACAGCCGGAATTCCATCAGGCGGTAAAAGAAGTATTGGAATCCCTCCGTGTGGTCATTGAGGCAAATGAGGAGGCATACCGGAAAGACGCGCTTTTGGAAAGACTGGTAACGCCGGAGAGACAGTTATTGTTCCGCGTTCCTTGGGTGGACGACAAGGGACAGGTTCAGGTGAACAATGCGTTCCGCGTACAGTTCAACAGCGCCATCGGACCTTACAAGGGCGGTTTAAGGCTGCATCCCAGCGTAAACCTCGGAATCATTAAATTCCTTGGCTTTGAGCAGATTTTCAAAAATTCCCTGACAGGGCTTCCCATCGGCGGCGGTAAAGGCGGTTCCGATTTCGACCCGAAGGGCAAATCGGACAGGGAAGTGATGGCGTTCTGCCAGAGCTTTATGACGGAGTTAAGCAAGTACATAGGGGCTGACACGGATGTTCCTGCCGGTGATATCGGTACGGGGGCAAGGGAAATCGGCTTTATGTACGGACAGTATAAAAGGATTAAGGGCGTATACGAAGGCGTCCTGACCGGTAAGGGATTATCTTACGGCGGTTCTTTGGCAAGGACGGAAGCGACGGGTTACGGTCTTTTATACCTGACCGAGGAAATGTTAAAGTGCAACGGACATGACATCAAGGGAAAGACCGTTGTCATTTCCGGTTCCGGCAACGTGGCAATCTACGCCTGCCAAAAAGCGCAGCAGCTCGGTGCGAAAGTAGTGACCGTATCCGATTCCACGGGCTGGGTATATGACCCCGAAGGAATCGACGTGGCTCTTTTGAAGGAAGTGAAAGAAGTAAAACGTGCAAGACTGACCGAATATGCGGCGGCAAGGTCCAGCGCGCAGTACCATGAAGGCAGGGGCGTATGGAGCGTGAAATGTGATGTGGCGCTGCCCTGTGCAACCCAAAACGAACTTTTGCTGGATGATGCGAAGGCATTGGTGGCAAACGGATGTATCGCGGTTGCGGAAGGCGCAAACATGCCGACCACGATGGACGCTACCGAATATTTACAGGCAAACGGCGTGCTGTTTGCACCCGGTAAGGCGGCGAATGCAGGCGGCGTGGCTACTTCCGCACTGGAGATGAGCCAGAACTCCGAGCGTCTTAGCTGGACTTTTGAGGAAGTGGACAGCAAATTGCAGAACATTATGGTGAATATCTTCCATAACCTGGACGATGCGGCGAAGAAGTACGGAATGGAAGGAAACTATGTGGCAGGCGCCAACATTGCGGGCTTCCTTAAGGTTGCGGACGCAATGACGGCACAGGGGATCTGCTAGAAAACAAAGAACAAAAACCATGATACCGGTTCAAATTCCTAGAGCAATTTTCAAACATGCTCTAATAGGGCCAATCAAAAGCCCCGGCGCAACTTTGCTATGCCGGGGCTTTTGTACTGCCGGTTATGAATTGTCGTGTTGGAAGATAAAAATCGTGCAGGACAGATGTTTTATCCTTTCCCATGATATAAGACAGTAACATGATATAAGATATTAAAATGAAAGAAAACGGAGATAATGGCATTGAAAAAAATATCCATGGATGAGTTTTTGAGATTGAGAAAGCTGGTTTACCGGAATGCCAGGCCCCTTGACTATGTAAAATGGAAATTCCTTTTTGAAAATGGCAGCCATGACGATTTTCTGTCGGTTTTGTCCGGCTATCAGAATGAAGACGGAGGTTTTGGATACAACATTGAATGCAATAACTGGAACCCCAACTCGTCGCCCTATACCGTATGCATTGCTTTGGATTATTTGGATACGACAGGTAATCATGAAAGCGGCATAAAAAGTAAAATCATTGCAGGTATTATGAAATATTTGGATTCAGGGGCATATTTATTGGATGACGGTTGGGTAGGAATGCAGGGAATCCCCGGTAATAATGACTTTGCGCATATGCCATGGTTTCATTTTGATTCCGGGAAAGCAGCGGAAGCCGATATCGGAGTGACTAAGCGCCTTGCCGACTTTATTCTGAAACATGCAGACAAGGAAAGCACCCTTTACCGTAAGGCGGAGAGTTTGAAAGAACGGTATACACAATGCGGACAGGTTCTTCTCCATGGTTATCCTGATTATGATCCTATAGCGTTAAATATTAAGGCATTTAATCCTGCAACATATCCATCCTGGCTGCCGTTACCGGTGTATTTTGTTGATTCACCGGAAAGCAGTTTTTATCCGGAGTGCAGACACACCGTGGATATGAATTTGGACACAATCATTGACTCTTTGCTCGACACGCATGAGTTTCAGTTCCCTTCCGTCAAGGAAATGGATGCATTTGAGCAAAGCAATCCACATCCGGACGGCAAGCGGTGGTGTGTGGCTGAGCAGACGATTGGAAATTATTATTGGCAAAGTAATTTTATCGTACGCGATTTGGATATATTGAGGAAGTTTGGCAGACTGGATTTTGATTTACCTGTTTTGGTATAAGGAAGATATTCTTGATGTTATTTCAGACTGAATTGTTACCGGAAATGAGGG
>CANTGP010000206.1 GCA_947653315.1 uncultured Lachnospiraceae bacterium | reverse complement strand
CCTGTCCCGGATTTTCCGTGCTTCGTTTTCGGCGGAGTTTTTCTTAACAGAATGTAGATACCTTAGGGAAATCGGGCACGGATGCCCGATTTAGCCCGATTCGGCATGGATGCCGATAGAGGGCGTCCCGCAGCCTGTGAAACCCTCGCCATTCTGTTTAGAAAAACCCGTCGAAATAAGTGCACGGAAAACCGGGACAGGCACTCCCGCTGCCGCCGCCCCGCAAAAAAATCCCTCCCGTGCGTCCGCTTCCGCTCCGCCTACCTCTTAATCAAAACATCCTCCTCATATTTCACAACGTCCCCGAACCATTCGCCGTCCGCCGGTACGCCGCACTGTCTGCAGTACTCGTTCCAAACATCGCCGAGGGGATAGGTCTTAATTTCCTCCTGCACCACCATCAGCTCCGTCAGCCTGTTTTCGTCCTGCAACTGTTTCATCTTTGCATAAGGCATGCACATGGCATTTAAAAGCGCTTTCTGCCAGCTCCGGAATCCCACCGTCCATGCGGATACCCGGTTGATGCTGGCGTCAAAATAATCCAGCGCCATATAAACGCGTCCCAGCGCATCGTTCCTGACAATTTCCTTTGCCATCTCTTTCGTCTCATCGTCGAAAAGCACCACATGGTCGCTGTCCCAGCGCACCGGTCTCGTGATATGGAGGGCGATTTCCGGGAAGAAACAAAGCAGCGCGGGAATTTTGTCCGATACCATTTCCGTCGGATGGTAATGCCCGTTGTCCATCAGCGGCAGGCATCCTTCATGGGTCGCCGCATAACTTAAGGCAAATTCCGCCGAACCGGCAGTATAGGACTCCACACCGATACCGAATACCTTTGATTCCACGCAGGGTTTTACCAAATTCCGGTCATAAGGCTCCGACAAAATCTGCTCGATGGAATCCTTATAACGCATTCTCGGTCCCATGCGGTCCGCCGGAATGTCTTTATAACCGTCCCCCGTCCATATATTCATGACGCAGGGAATGCCCGTTTCTTTTGCAAAGTACTGGGAAATGCGGATGCACGCCTTTCCGTGTTCAATCCAAAATCTTCTCGTTTCCTCATCAGGACTGGATAAAGTCAGTCCGTCTTTTACTTTATCATGGGAAAAGAACGTGGGGTTAAAGTCGATACCCATATTCCTTTCCTTGGCAAATTCCACCCATTTGGCAAAATGTTTCGGTTCCAGCTTATCCCTGTCCGCAAACTCCCCTTCTTCAAAAATGGCATAGCTGGCATGAAGGTTCAATTTCTTCGTTCCGGGCATCAGGCCAAGCGCCTTGTCCATATCCTGCATCAATTCCTGCGGGGTCTTCGCTTTGCCCGGATAGTCCCCGGTGGTCTGGATTCCCCCGGTCAGCGGACCGTCATGGTCAAATCCGGTGACATCGTCACCCTGCCAGCAATGTAGGGATACCGGAATCTTTTTTAATGTTTCCATCACCGCATCCGTATCCACGCCGAGCGCCGCATACATTTTCTTTGCTTCTTCGTAACGTTCTCTTTGATTCATCTTCTACCTCTTTCCACGCATCCCGCGTTATTTCTATATACTGATTTCTTTTTTTCACCGCTTCCGGATTCGGACGGCTGCCGTGCAAATACCACTCATGCCTTTTCCTGCTCCGGCTCAAACGTTTTGATTTCAAAGGAATCGAAAATCGCTTTCCTCGCTTCCTCCAAACTGCCGTACTCCCCGTTTTTCAACATTTGCACAACCAGGTTCCCGATGGCGGTAGCCTCCGTGGGACCGCTGTGCACGGTCCTGCCCGTCCGGTCCGCTGTCAGCCGGTTTAAGTAATCCGCATTGGCGCCCCCGCCCACGATGTGGATGCTGTCGTAATGCTTCCCCGTTATGCCTTCGATTTCCTTCACGGTCTCCCCATAACTTTCCGCCAGGCTTTGATATATCACCGCAGCCATTTCCCCCGGCGTCTTTGGCTCCTCCTGCCCGCTTTCCCTGCAGACGGCACATACCGCTTCCCGCATGCTTTCCGGCGCAAGGAAACGGCTGTCATTGACATCCACCCTGGAAGGAAAACCGCCGCACTCCGCAGCCATTTCGCAAAGCTGCGCAAAAGAATACGCGTCCCCGTATTCATGCCGCACGGACTGTATCATCCACAGCCCCATAATATTTTTCAGGAAACGGTAACGGTATCCGTAACCGCCTTCGTTTGTCAAATTCGCCTTCCTGCTCTCCTCCGAACAGTTTGCTTCGTCCTGCTCCACGCCCATCAGGGACCATGTGCCGGAACTTATATACAGGACGTCCCCTTTTGCCGGAACCGCCACCACCGCCGACGCGGTATCATGGGTCGCCGTTTGGATAACCTGCAGGTCATATCCCACCTGCTTCGCGATTTCTTCTTTCAGCCTTCCCACTTCCGTACCCGCCATGGTGATTTCACCGAAAATGGAAGACTTGATTCCGAGTTTCCCGATTAACCCATAATCCCAGTCCTTCGTTGCCGGATTCACCAACTGGGTCGTGGTGGCATTGGTATATTCCGTTTTTGCAATCCCCGTCAGCCGGTAGGCAAAATAATCGGGAATTAACAGCATTTTTTCCGCCCGCTCCAAAACCTGCGGTTCCTGTTCTTTTAATGCGGTAAGCTGGTAAATGGTATTGAACATCTGTTTTTGAATCCCCGTCCCCGCATACAAATCCTCCGGCGTCACCACGCGGTACACCACATCATCCATCCCCTGCGTGCGGGAATCCCGGTAACCGTAAGTATTGCCCGCCACATTCCCGTCCCGGTCCAGCAGGACATAGTCCACCGCCCACGTATCGATTCCCATGCAGGACGGGATTTTCCCGATTTTTTTACATTCCGCCATTCCTTTTAGGATTTCCCCGAACAACTTCTCCAAGTCCCAGCACAGATGTCCGTCCTTCTTCACCATGCCGTTGTCAAAGCGGTAAATTTCTTCCATCCGGATTTTCCCGTTTTCCACCAAGCCGAGCATATGCCGCCCGCTGGATGCCCCGATATCCACCGCAAGATAATAGTTTCCCATTCTGCTTCCTCCGTATGTTTCCCCTTCCTTTATTCCGTTTTTCTGCTATAAATTTAGTATAGCAGGGACGGCACGGACTGTTAAGATTCTTTGTTACCCGAAATACTGTCCTTATTTTCCAACCGGACAATCGAAAGGAGCGGCTAAATCCGTATCTCCCCATCCCCCCTATGCTCCATCCGGTACTTCCTCGGCGTCATTCCGTACCGCATCTTAAACTGCCGGTAAAAAAAACTGACATTCTCATACCCCACGTTCGCCGCAATCTCGTCTGCGGGCAGTTCCGTTTCCACCAAATAAACCACCGCCTTTTGGAACCTTTTGCGCATCAGGTGTTCCTGGAAGGTATACCCCGTTTGGTTTTTAATGATTTTGCTGAGGGCGGAAACCGTCAGGTTAAAGTCCCGCGCCACCTTGCCGAGATTCGCCGTCCGGTACCAGGTATCGATGTATTTCATCGTCGCCTGCACCACCACATCCTTATAGCTTTGGGAAGAATTGTGTTCCAGGCTTTCCATGTGGTTTATGAGATACAGGAAAACCAGCCCCATGGAATACTGGTTGATGCCGTCTTCTTCCGGGTTTCCCTCGGTAATGGACAGTATCATGTTTTCCACCAGATTTTCAATGGCCTTTTGGCTGCCCAGCCGGAATAAAAGATAATGGGACACCGGATGGTTGTAACGGAACGTATTCAGAAGAAAATCCGCAATCACGTTATGCTCTTTCAACATCTGCAGCGGAATGTCAAAAAATTCCGGCAGCGCAATAAAATTAATTCCGATATCCCCGTATTCCGCACGTTTCACGCCATGGCAGACATGCTGGTTCAAAAGCAGCATGTCCCCCTGTTTCATGGTCAGTTCCTTCCCGTCTATGGAATGGGTAATGGTTCCCTGGCAGACATACATGATTTCGATGTAATTGTGCCTGTGGGGAGGGAAATCGATAAACCGGCTGTGGGTACGGACCGTAATCAGCCGGTTTTCCCGCAGCAGCAGCTTCGCATCGACCTCAAAGGCATCTTTCACCGTATAAATATCCCGTTTCACCGCATCCGTCCCGTTCCGGTACGCCTGCTCCTCCGGCGATATTTCCTGCAGTTTACGCATTAATCCGTCATCCAACCCGAAATTCCTCCATCCAAGGACTGTAAGACATCCTTCTTACGGCCCGCCGTCACGTTTTCCTCTTTTCAAACTCCTTGCGGAATTCCTGCAAATCCTGCCCGCGCAGGGCACGCCCCAAAAGCTCCGGAAGCATCTGCGGATTGCAGGCAAAGCAGGGAATTTCCAACCCGGCTACTTTTTGCGCCATTGCCGCATCATAATAAGGTTTGCCGCTCTGTGCCAATGCAAGCAGGCATACCACCGTCACGCCGGATGCCTTCATTTCTTCCAGCCTGCGCAGCAGCGCCGCCCGGTTCCCGCCCTCCTCCAAATCCGAAATCAGGAAAAACAGGGTTTTGGAAGGATGTTCGATAAACTGCTGGCAATACGCCACCGATTTATCGATATCCGTACCTCCCCCGAGCTGGAAACCGAACAGCAAATCCACGGGATCATCGCTTTTTTCCGTCAAATCCACAATATTCGTGTCAAAGGCGACAATCCGGGTGGTCAGGCTCGACATGCTGGCAAGGATGCAGCTTATAATGGAAGAATAAATGACCGATTCCCCCATGGAACCGCTTTGATCAATGTCCAAAATCACCGTCCATTTATTTGCCGCCGTGGTGCTCGTTCTGTCAAAAAAATAAAAATGCTCCGGCACGATGGTATGCAGCTCCCGGTTATAATTCTTTAAGTTCCGGGAAATGGTCGCCTTATAATCCAAAGCCGCCGCGGAAGGAATGGGCGAATGTTTCCTGCGGTTTACCGCCGCCGTCACCGCCCTGCGGATATCCTGCTCCAAAAGTTTGTTGATTTCCTCCACAATCTTACGTATAAACAGACGCACGCTCTCCTTGGAGCGTTTCGGAATCTGATCCTTCAACAATAATATGGTGGATGCCAAATTCACATCGGGTTCCAAATGCTCCAAAAGCTCCGGCTCAAAAATAAGCTGCTTTAACCCGCAGCGGGTCATGGCATCCCCCTGGATGACCGTCACCAGCTCCTTGTCAAACAGACTCCTCACATCCCCCAGCCACTTACTGATCCGGGGACTGGACGGTCCGTTTCCGGCTCCGCCGCCTCCGCCAAAGCCCCCTGCCTCCGTCTGATTATAAATGGCGGCTAGTGCCTGATCCATCAGGTCCTGCTCCGGAGTAAGAGCCGCATTTCCCATATTCCCAAACCGTTTCTGGCTTTCCTGGCCCAAAATCAGCCGCCATCTTTTTATGTTTTCTTCCCGGTTCATCCCATACATACCTTTCCGCATCCCTGCATGATGCCGCAGCCATCGCGCGTTCTTTCTGCTGCTCCACAATCCGCCTCAGCCGTTCCACCAACAGCGCGGCATTTTCAGCCGACTTATCTATCTTTGCAAACTTTTTCCCATCGGCATATAAAATTACCGCCGCATCTTTTTCCTCTATTTTTGTGATATCCTGAAAGGAACAGGAACATTCTCTGCCGATACTGTTCCGCACCTGGATTTCCTGGTCAGTCACGGTAGCTTTCCACACCGCAGCCTTTAAATATTCTTTTATTCCAAGCAAAAACGCCCATAGCAAAAAGGCAAAACAGAAAAACCAAAAAAACCCCTCCCCTTCTTCTTTCCATACAAAAATTCCAAGTGCCAACATCCCGCCCAAAAATATCAAATCAGAAAATGCTCTGCGCTTATCCTCTGCCTTTCCCGCAACGGTAAACTCATCTTTCCATTCACTAAATTCTATCCCCTTTCCCGTCGAATACCCGCGTTCCAACCCCTTTTCCGCTTTCATCCGCTCTACCAGCAGTTCAAAATTATAATAATCCGAGTCCACACTAAAAATTTTCTTCCCATT
>CANTGP010000205.1 GCA_947653315.1 uncultured Lachnospiraceae bacterium | reverse complement strand
CTGTCCGCTGTGCGGCAGGAGGCTCCTGGACGTGAGGCGGGACCGGGCATATGAGATCATTTTTAAACTGCGGTGTCCGCACTGCGGGAAGATTGTGAGGATTGTGCCCCCAACACAACATTCAGGCTGAACTGTTACAACTTTTTAAACATTTTTTATTTTACCTATTGACATTTCTTAGCTGGACTTAAAATATATCTTGCCATGTGGTTTTCAATACTATATAATAAAGTACAGAGGTGTTGTTATGACAATAGATAAAGACGACTTATTAAATAGTATCATTGAAAGTTTGGACCGCATACAGCATATCAAACTGGAGGACATCCCCAATATTGATTTGTATATGGACCAGGTGACGACCTTTATGGAAAAGAAACTGAAAAATACGGCGCGCCACCCGGAGGAAGATAAGGTACTGACCAAGACGATGATTAACAATTACGCGAAGAACGACCTGCTTCCGCCGCCGGTGAAAAAGAAATATTCCAAGGAACATGTGGTGCTGTTAATCTTCATTTATTACTATAAGGGGATTTTGACCATCAATGACATACAGGCGCTTTTAAATCCGCTGACGGAACGTTTCTTCCATGAAGGGGAATTTGATTTGGGGGATATTTATACGGAAGTATTCAGTTTGGAGAAAGCCCATGTGGATTTGTTGAAAGAGGATGTGGTGCGGAAGTTTGGGGAAGCAAAGGAAACGTTCCGGGATGCGCCGGAAGAAAGCCGGGAAATGCTGCAGTTATTCTCCTTCATCTGTATGCTGAGTTTTGATGCCTATGTAAAAAAGCTCTTAATCGAGAAAATGATAGACGGCTTTTACCAGACGGCAGGGGAGGGAACGAAAGAAACGAGGAAAGACGGGAAGAAATAAGGACAGAAATAAGGACAGGCTGCCCTCTATTGTATGGATTGCAATAGAGGGCAGCCTGTATTTTAGTTGCTTATTTAAATCTTATGAAATTGGGATTTACGCAAATTTCTTTCCGTCCGTCCCCGCGTCCGCCGCATCCCCGTCATCCCAGTCCTCCTCCGGCAGCGTCTCCGGAATTTGCCGCATCTTGGTTTCCCGTATTGCCTGCGCCGTTAATTCCGCGTCCCTGGAGCGCTCTTTTGCCAAATTCTTCTGTGCCGTGGATAACATTAGTTTAATCCGGTTTAGCTGGTTTACCTCGCTGGCGCCGGGATCGTAGTCGATGGCGACGATATTGGAGAGCGGATAGTGCTTGCGCAGCTCCTTGATAACCCCTTTGCCTACCACATGGTTGGGCAGGCAGCCGAAAGGCTGGGTGCAGACGATGTTGTTTACGCCGCTGTGGATTAACTCAATCATTTCCCCGGTTAAAAACCAGCCTTCGCCGGTTTGGTTGCCGATGGAAACGATGGATTTGGCATAATCCACTAAAGTGTAGATGCTCACCGGGGGCGTGAAATGCCTGCTCTTTGCAAAGGCTTTCCGTGCCGGGGCACGCAGGTATTCAATGGCCTCGATGCCCGCCTTGGAAAGCAGCGCCGCTTTCTTGCCGGTGCCGAGTTCCTCCGCTTTGTATATCTGGTTGTAAAAGCAGTAAAGCATAAAATCCAAAAGATCCGGTACGACGGCTTCCGCACCCTCGCTTTCCAAAAGCTCCACCAGGTGGTTGTTGGCGGCGGGGGCAAACTTTACGAGGATTTCCCCCACAATGCCTACCCGCGGTTTCGCGGTGTCCGTTACCGGTACAGCGTCGAATTCTTCGATGATCTGCCGGCACATTTTTTGGAACGTGAAAGGGTTCAAATGCTTTGCGGATACGAAATCCTGGCATTTCTTCAACCATTTGGCATGGATGGCTTCCACGGAACCCGCTTCCTTTTCATAAGGGCGCATACGGTAGACGCAGCGCATGAAAATATCGCCGAACACCACGCCGTAGGCGGCGCGCAGAAGCAGGTCGGCATTTAAATGAAAACCGGGATTGCTTTCCAAACCCGCAAGGTTTAAGGAAATTACCGGTATTTGCGGCATTCCGGCTTTTTCCAAAGCGCGGCGGATGAAGCCCACGTAATTGGTGGCGCGGCAGCCGCCGCCGGTCTGCGACATGACAACCGCTACTTTATCCAAATCGTATTCGCCGGACAGCAGGGCGTCCATGATCTGTCCCACCACCATAAGGGAGGGGTAGCAGGCATCGTTGTTTACGAATTTTAACCCCATGTCCACGGCGCGTTTGTTGTCATTGGGCAGTACTTTAAAGCGGTAGCCGCAGGCATTGAACGCCGGTTCCAGGATTTCAAAGTGGATGGGCGACATCTGCGGGCAGAGGATGGTATAATCCTTCCGCATTTCCTCCGTAAACGCAACCTTGCGGATGGCGGAGGGACGGATGGTGCGTTCCTGCTGCTTTTCCTCCCTCACGCGGATGGCGGACAACAGGGAACGGATACGGATTCTTGCCGCGCCCAAATTGCTGACTTCATCGATTTTTAAGCAGGTGTAGATCTTGTCCGAGCCCGTAAGGATGTCGTTTACCTGGTCGGTGGTTACGGCATCCAGACCGCAGCCGAAGGAATTTAATTGGATTAAATCCAAATCTTCCCTTGTTTTGACAAAACTTGCCGCCGCATACAGGCGGGAGTGGTACATCCACTGGTCGGAAACGATGAGCGGACGTTCCGGCGTCGCCAAATGGGAAACGGAATCCTCGGTCAGCACGGCGATGTCATAGGAAGTAATCAACTCAGGGATTCCGTGGTTGATTTCCGGGTCCACATGGTAAGGGCGTCCGGCGAGCACGATGCCGCGTTTATGATGTTCTTCCATGTATTTTAAGGTTTCTTCCCCTTTTTTGCACATGTCCTGCCTTGCCTGCGCCAGTTCCTTCCATGCGGCGTCGGCGGCATCGATGACTTCCTGCGGCGGAAGCTCGGTAAATTCCTTTAACAGCGCTTCCGTTACGGTACGGATATCGCGGAAGGACATAAACGGATTGCGCAGCACCGCTTCCCCGCGCCCGATTTCCTCCACGTTGTTCTTGATGTTTTCCGAATAGGAAGTAACGATGGGGCAGTTGTAGTGGTTGTTTGCTTCCTTAAATTCATTGCGCTCGTAGAACACGGCAGGATAGAAAATGAAATCCACGCCCTGATGGATCAGCCAGCTTACATGTCCGTGCGCCAGTTTCGCAGGGTAACATTCGGATTCGCTCGGTATGGATTCGATGCCCAGCGAATAAATGTTATGGTTGGATAAAGGGGATAAGACTACCCGGTATCCCAGCTTTGTAAAAAACGTAAACCAAAACGGGTAGTTTTCGTACATGTTAAGCACACGGGGAATCCCCACCGTTCCGCGCCGTGCCTGTTCGGCGGTCAGCGGTTCATAGCCGAAAATCCTCTTTAATTTATAAGCGAACAGGTTTGGCACGCCGTTTTCGTTTTTCGCCTTGCCGAGACCGCGCTCACAGCGGTTGCCGGAAATGAACTGTCGTCCGCCGCTGAATTTGTTGATGGTCAGGCGGCAGTTGTTGGTGCAGCCTTTGCATTTAGCCATGCTTGTTTCGAATTGGAGCGCGTTAATCTGTTCTATGGAGAGCATGGTGGTGGCATAGCCTTCGGCATACCGCTCCCTTGCAATTAATGCCGCGCCGAAAGCGCCCATGATTCCGGCGATGTCCGGGCGGATGGCTTCACAGTCCGCGATTTTTTCAAAGCTGCGCAGGACGGCATCATTGTAGAAAGTACCGCCCTGGACCACGATATGTTTTCCCAGTTCCGAGGCATCCGCCACTTTAATAACTTTGAACAGGGCGTTTTTAATGACGGAATAGGCGAGCCCTGCGGAAATGTCCGATACTTCCGCGCCTTCTTTCTGCGCCTGTTTTACTTTGGAATTCATGAATACGGTGCAGCGGGTCCCCAAATCGATGGGATGGGCGGCGAACAACGCGGCTTTGGCGAAATCCTCCACACTGTAATTCAGGGACTTGGCAAAAGTTTCGATAAAGGAACCGCAGCCGGAGGAGCAGGCTTCGTTGAGCTGCACGCTGTCCACGGTATGGTTCTTGATTTTTATGCATTTCATGTCCTGTCCGCCGATGTCCAGGATACAGTCCACGTCGGGGTTAAAGAAGGCGGCGGCATAGTAATGCGCCACGGTCTCCACTTCGCCGTCATCCAGCAGAAAAGCGGCTTTTAATAAGGCTTCCCCGTATCCGGTGGAACAGGAACGCACGATAACGGCATCCTTTGGCAGCAGGCGGTAGATTTCCTTGACGGAACGGATGGCAGTCTTTAAAGTACTGCCGTTGTTGCTGCTGTAAAAGGAATACAGAAGGGAACCGTCCTCCGCCACCAGCGCTACCTTCGTGGTGGTGCTTCCCGCATCGATGCCAAGGAAACATTTACCGTGGTAGGCGGATAAATCGGAAGTCGCCACATGGTGGGCAGAGTGCCGTTTCTTAAATTCCGCATATGCCTTTTCGCCGGAAAACAGCGGCTCCATGCGCTCTACCTCAAATTCCATTTTAATGTCGGAGGAAAGTTTCCCCACCATTTCTTCCATGGAATAGCGGACTTCCTCCTTGGCGTTCAGCGCCGAACCGATGGCGGCAAAGAGATGGGAGTGCCCGGTTTCCATGATATGTTCTTCATCCAGCTTCAACGTGCGGATGAAAGCCGCCTTTAGTTCGGATAAAAAGTGCAGGGGGCCCCCCAGGAACGCGACATGGCCGCGGATGGGTTTGCCGCAGGCGAGACCGGAAATGGTTTGGTTGACCACCGCCTGGAAAATGGAGGCGGAAAGGTCTTCTTTGGTGGCTCCTTCATTGATGAGCGGCTGGATGTCGGATTTGGCAAAGACGCCGCAGCGCGCAGCAATGGTATAGAGGGAGCGGTAATTTTTGGCATATTCGTTTAGTCCGGAGGCATCCGTCTGAAGCAGGGATGCCATTTGGTCGATGAAGGACCCCGTACCTCCGGCACAGATGCCGTTCATGCGCTGTTCCACGTTGCCGCCTTCAAAATAAATGATCTTGGCATCCTCGCCGCCAAGCTCAATGGCTACGTCGGTCTGCGGCGCGAATTCCTGCAGGGTGGTGGATACGGCAATGACTTCCTGGACAAACGGTATGCCCAGATGGTTTGCCAGCGTAAGTCCGCCGGAACCCGTAATCATGGGGTGCAGCGTAAGGTTGCCCAGTTCCTTATATGCTTTTTGCAAAAGACCCGACAGGGTCTCGCGGATATTGGCAAAATGCCTTTCGTAATCCGAAAATATTATTTTATGGGCATCATCCAAAATCGCTATTTTTACAGTGGTGGAACCGATGTCGATTCCCAAAGTACAGTGTAATTCGCTCATATGCTTATCGCCCTTTCCGTTTTTCTTTTTGTTTACCTTGTTTACCCCGTCTGCCCGGCCTGACGCCATATTACCAAATCCTTCCTATTTATATGTGGCAGGACGGGACCGCAGGACATTCCTAGACATTATACGACACGCATTTGCAAAATGCAATGAAGGGATGTGAATTATTTGTGAAGTTTTACGGGTAATTATAAAAATTTTATGACTTACCGGAGAATCGGCGGGTAATTTATTTACTTTTAAATGCGGGAATGATAGAATATATTCACGTGTTTTTCATCTCATGACTGTCGGAACTTGGATTGGAATTTGGATTGGAATGGAGGAAACAAGCAAAAATGAGTAATTTTGAGAAAAAATTCGGAAAATATGCCATCAGGAACTTATCGCTGATGCTGATTATGTGCTATGCGGTGGGATACCTGATTTCCATGGTAAATGCCGACTTCCTGTTATATCTGTCGTTGAATCCCTATGCCATACTGCATGGGCAGATATGGCGGCTGGTGACATGGATTATAATACCGCCGGAGTATTCCAACCTGTTTTTCCTGATTATCATGCTCTATTTTTATTATTCGCTGGGGACTTCCTTAGAGAGGACATGGGGAACTTACCGTTATAACGTTTACCTGTTTTCAGGAATGCTCTT
>CANTGP010000204.1 GCA_947653315.1 uncultured Lachnospiraceae bacterium | reverse complement strand
GACTGACTGTGCCGGTATGAGGGCGGCACATGCCAAAAGATACTTGATTGCCTGATATATGAGGGTTAAAAACCCCGCTGTAAGCAGTAAGCAGCGGGGTCTTTGACTGTTATAATTGGAGTTCCTCACGGTTATTGTATTTTGCCAAAATCTCATGAATCTTGTCCGTGGGCGTGGAGACGTTTGCCATGGAGGAATCGTGGTTCATGAAATCGATGATGGATGCGAGGAATTTGCTCATGTCCGCTTCCAGGTAATAAGGACGTTCCTTTAATTCGGGTAGCTGGTACGTGAGGTTTGTGGTAATGATTTTGTCAAAATAGCATTTTTCGTAGGCTTCGTCAAAAGCGTCAAGCCCGTCCGTAAACAGCCCGAAGGTACAGCAGATGAAGACGCGTTTGGCATTCATCGCCTTTAGCTGTTTGGCGGTGTCAATCATGCTTCCCCCGGAGGAAATCATATCGTCAATGATGATGACATCCTTGCCGTCAATATTGTCGCCGAGGAATTCATGGGCGACGATGGGGTTTTTGCCGTTTACGATGGTGGAGTAATCCCTCCTTTTATAAAACATGCCCATATCCACCCCGAGGACGTTGGCAAAATAGATGGCACGGTCCAAGGCGCCTTCGTCGGGGCTGATGACGATGGTATGGTATTTGTCGACGAGAAGGTCTTCCTCGGTGCGCAAAAGCGCCTGTATGAACTGATAGGGCGGCATGAAGTTATCAAAGCCGGAAAGCGGGGCGGCATTCTGCACACGCGGGTCATGGGCGTCGAAGGTGATGAAATTGGATACCCCCATACGGCTGAGTTCCTCGATGGCATACGCGCAGTCCAAGGATTCGCGCCCGTTCCTTTTGTGCTGCCGGCCTTCGTACAGGTAAGGCATGATGACATTGATGCGGTGCGCCTTTCCGTTGGAAGCGGTAATGAGACGCTTCAAATCCTGGTAGTGGTCGTCCGGGGATTTATGGTTTATGTATCCGTTCATTTTATAGGTAATGCTGTGGTTGCATACATCCACAAGGAAAAACAGGTCTTTTCCGCGAATGGATTCGTTGAAGACCGCTTTGCCTTCCCCCGTACCGAAGCGGGGACAGGAAACATCCACCAGGTAATTGTTTTCCGCATATCCCTGAAAAGCGGGATCGTTCTTGGCAATGTTGTTTACGGTTTTCCTGAATCCGATTAAATAACGGTTGATGCGGTCAGCCAGTCCGGCTGCGGATTCCGTCGCAACGATTTTCAGTGGGGCTACCGGAATGGCAGCTTCCAATTCGCGTAAATTAGGCATGATAACCTCCCGATGTAAAAAATACCAGTTTCAAAACAATGGAAGCAAAAAATAGCAATCATATATTTTATATCATTCCCGGTAGTGACACGTCAAGGAAATTCTAGTAGAATGTAAGAAGAATAAGAAGAATATGTAACGGTTCGGCCCATGGGAATGTGTAAAGGTTGGGAAGAATCCGGCAGGTTGGCAATAAGAAGGAGAGTATGGCACGGAAATGAAAGGACATGTGATACGGAAGGTTTTGGAGGGAAGCATTGCGCAGGAGATGGAGATGGAGGAAGGGGATACACTGCTTCGGATTAACGGGGAGGAAATCGGGGATATTTTTGATTACCAGTATTTGGTGCAGGATGAATATATTGAGGTGCTGCTGAAAAAAGCGGACGGGGAAGAATGGCTTTTGGAAATCGATAAGGATTATGAGGAGGATTTGGGGATTGAATTTGAAAACGGGCTGATGGACGATTACCGTTCCTGCCACAATCAGTGTATTTTCTGCTTTATCGACCAAATGCCGAAGGGGATGCGTAAGACACTGTATTTTAAGGACGACGATTCCAGGCTTTCCTTTCTGCAGGGGAATTATGTGACGCTGACCAATATGTCGGACCATGATTTGGAGCGGATTGTAAAATACCGGCTGTCGCCCATTAATATTTCGTTCCAGACCACCAATCCGCAGCTTCGGTGCAAAATGTTAAACAACCGTTTTGCGGGGGAGGCGTTGAAGAAGGTGGACCGGCTGTATGGGGCAGGGATTGCCATGAACGGGCAGATTGTGCTTTGCAAGGGTGTGAACGATAAAGGGGAACTGGAGCGCAGCATTTCGGATTTGGCAGGCTACCTCCCCCATTTGGAAAGCGTGTCGGTGGTTCCGGTGGGACTGTCCAAATACAGGGACGGTCTGTATCCGTTAGAGCCGTTTACGCAGGAAGATGCCGTGGAAGTGCTCGATACCATCCACCGGTGGCAGGAGCGGCTGTATGCGGAATACGGGACCCATTTTGTCCATGCCAGCGATGAATGGTATCTGCTGGCGGGACGCAGTCTGCCGGAGGCGGGGCGCTATGACGGATACCTGCAGTTGGAGAACGGCGTGGGGATGCTGCGTCTGCTTATGGATGAATTTGAGGAAGCATTGGAGGAAATCGGAAAAAAAGGAGGGAAGGACGGAAAACGGGAAAACCGGCAGGAAAAGACCGTGTCCATTGCCACCGGGCGGCTGGCGTACCCTTCCATTGTGGATATGGCCGGAAGGCTGGAAAGCGCCTGTGGGGGTATCCGTATCTTGGTATATCCCGTCACCAACGATTTTTTCGGCGAGCGGATTACGGTGTCCGGGCTTTTAACCGGGCAGGACATTGCGGCGCAGCTTGCCGGACGGGAACTGGGGGAGCGGCTTTTGCTTCCGCAGAATGTGCTGCGGAGCGGGGAGAGGGTTTTTTTGGACGATATGACGGTGGAAGAACTGGAAAACACTTTACAAGTAAAGGTAGATATTGTAAAATCAAGCGGACGTGATTTTGTGGACGCCATCCTGTATGGGAATTTGTGAGGAATGGAAATCCGGAAAGGTATGGGTTATTAACATGGGAAAGAAAAAGAAACCGATCGTGGCAGTGGTGGGAAGGCCGAATGTGGGGAAATCCACGCTGTTTAACGCATTGGCAGGGGAACGGATATCGATTGTAAAAGATACGCCGGGAATCACCCGCGACAGGATTTACGCGGACGTGACATGGCTGGATACGGCTTTCACCCTGATTGATACGGGGGGGATTGAGCCGGACAGCAAGGACATCATCCTGTCCCAAATGAGGGAACAGGCGCAGATTGCCATGGATACGGCGGATGTTATCCTGTTTATGACGGATGTCAAGCAGGGATTGGTTGACGCGGATGCCAAGGTGGCGGACATGCTCAGGCGTTCCGCAAAGCCCGTGGTGCTTGTGGTCAATAAAGTGGACAGTTTTGAAAAATACATGCCGGATGTGTATGAATTTTATAATCTGGGCATCGGTGATCCCCATGCCATTTCGTCGGTGAACAAGCTGGGACTTGGGGAAATGCTGGACGAGGTAATTTCCCACTTTGACCGTCAGGGGGAAGAAGATGGGGAAGACGACCGGACGAAAATCGCCATCGTCGGCAAACCGAATGTGGGAAAATCCTCCATCATCAACCGTCTTGCGGGGGAAAACCGTGTCATTGTATCGGAAATCGCGGGTACCACAAGGGATGCCATCGATACGGAGATTAAGTTTAACGGCAGGGAATATGTATTCATCGATACGGCGGGGCTGCGCCGCAAAAACAAAATAAAGGAAGAACTGGAGAAGTACATGATCGTGCGGACGGTCAGCGCAGTGGAACGGGCGGACATCGCCGTGCTTGTGGTGGATGCCAAAGAAGGGATTACGGAGCAGGACGCCAAGATTGCGGGCATCGCCCATGAGCGGGGCAAGGCGGTGATCATTGCGGTTAATAAATGGGATGCCATTGAGAAAGACGACCGCACGATGAACGCATTTACAAGCCGGATACGGGAAGTTTTGTCTTTTATGTCTTATGCGGAAATCATTTTTATTTCCGCAGTGACGGGACAGCGGATAACGAAACTTTACGAAACTATAGATGCCGTCAATGAAAACCACTCCATGCGTGTGGCGACGGGCGTATTAAACGAAATCCTGTCCGAAGCGGTGGCGCTGCAGCAGCCGCCTTCCGATAAAGGGAAACGCCTGCGGCTGTACTACATCACGCAGGTTTCGGTGAAGCCGCCGACCTTTGTCATTTTCGTCAACGATAAGGAATTGATGCATTTTTCCTACACGAGATACATTGAAAACCAAATCCGGGAATCCTTCGGCTTCCGGGGGACGCCCTTAAAATTCATCATCAGGGAAAGGAAGGAAAACAGATAGTGGAACGTATCATATGTTTGGCAATCGGATATCTGTTTGGGCTTTTCCAGACAGCCTATATTTACGGCAGGATGCACGGCATCGATATCAGACAGTACGGAAGCGGGAATGCGGGAACCACCAATACGCTGCGGGTGCTTGGTACGAAAGCGGGATTGATTGTGTTTGCGGGGGACGTGTTAAAGTGTATCTTTGCCATCGTAACCTGCAGCCTGCTTTTTGGAAAATCCCATCCCGACATGGTATATTTGTTTAAAATGTATGCGGCGGCGGGCGCCATTTTGGGTCATAATTTTCCCTTTTACTTAGGATTTAAGGGCGGAAAGGGCATTGCGGCGACGGCTGGATTAATCCTGTCCTTTCATCCGGCGTTCCTTCCGATGGGGGTCGTGCTGTTTTTCGGCGCTTTCCTGCTGACCCATTATGTATCGCTCGGCTCCTTACTGGTGTATGCGGGTTTTATTATCGAAATCATCATACTTGGCCAAATGGGGCTGTTCGGGGCGATGTCGCAGGCGGCTTTGATTGAGATGTATCTGATTGCCGGATTTTTAACGGTCATGGCATATTATAAACACCGGGAGAACATCAAGCGGCTTTTAAAGGGCGAGGAGCGCAAAACATATCTGTTTAAGAAGAATAAGGAGGAATAGGGAAAATGGCGGATATAAGCATAATCGGGGCCGGAAGCTGGGGAACCGCGCTGGCGGTGCTGCTTCACAAAAACGGGCACAGGGTGACGGTATGGTCCGTACTTAAGGAAGAAATCGAAATGCTGGAGAGGGAGCATGAGCATAAGGATAAACTGCCGGGGGTGAAACTGCCGGAGGATATGGTCTTTACCACGGACCTTAAGTTTGCGGTAGAGGGCAGGGATGTACTGGTGCTGGCGGTTCCGTCCCCTTATACGAGGAGCACGGCCCACCGTATGGAGAAATTCGTTTCGGAAGGGCAGATTATCGTGGACGTGGCAAAGGGCATCGAGGAAAAGACCCTGTTTACCCTGTCACAGGTCATTGGGAGCGAAATCCCGCAGGCAAAGGTTGCCGTACTGTCCGGTCCGTCCCATGCGGAAGAAGTGGGCAGGGGGATTCCCACTACCATAGTGGTCGGGGCAAAAGAGAAAGAAACGGCGGAATACCTGCAAAACTTGTTTATGAACGAGGTATTCCGTGTGTATATCAGTCCCGATGTCCTGGGTATTGAACTCGGCGCCGCATTAAAGAACGTGGTGGCATTGGCGGCCGGTATTGCCGACGGTTTGGGATACGGTGACAATACGAAGGCGGCGCTGATTACCAGGGGAATCACGGAGATTTCCCGTCTCGGCACGGCGATGGGGGGCAGGGCGGAGACGTTCAGCGGCCTGACCGGCATCGGAGACCTGATTGTCACCTGTGCTTCCATGCATTCCAGGAACCGCCGTGCGGGCATATTAATCGGAAAAGGTTATACGATGGAAGAAGCCATGGCGGAAGTAAAGATGGTGGTGGAAGGTGTCTATTCGGCTAAAGCGGCGCTGGCGCTGGCAAAAAAATACGGGGTGCAGATTCCGATCATCGAACAGGTAAACCAAGTGCTGTTTGAGGGAAAGGCGGCGGATGAGGCGGTGAAGGATTTGATGCTGCGGGATAAGAAACTGGAACATTCGGATTTGCCTTGGGGGTAAGGTGGAGACGGACGCACGGACGGGATTTTTTTGCGGGACAGCGGCATCGGGATTGTCTGTCCCGGTTTTCCGTGCACTTTTTTCGGCTGGAGGTTTCTAAGCAGAATGGCGTAAGG
>CANTGP010000203.1 GCA_947653315.1 uncultured Lachnospiraceae bacterium | reverse complement strand
TACCTGACGGCACTGTCCTTAAAGGGGGAAACGATAGACGAAATTACGGCATCGGCTGCAGGAATGCGCAGTCATTGCATCCCTTTGCCCCACGATAGGGATGTATTGGAAATCGTCGGGACGGGCGGTGATAAGTCCAATTCCTTTAATATTTCCACCACGTCGGCACTGGTGGTGTCGGCGGCGGGGGTTCCGGTGGCGAAGCACGGCAACCGTGCGGCAAGCAGCAAATGCGGCGCGGCGGATGTATTGGAAGCGCTGGGCGTGGACATTACCATACCGCCGGAAAAAAGTACCCGGCTGTTGGAAGACATCGGTATCTGCTTTTTATTTGCACAGAACTACCACACTGCCATGAAATATGTGGCGCCGGTGCGCAGGGAGCTGGGCATCCGCACGGTATTTAATATCCTGGGGCCCCTTTCCAATCCGGCGGGGGCGAATATGCAGCTTCTTGGCGTGTATGACGGGGAACTGGTGGAGCCGATGGCGCATGTGCTTTCCAAGCTCGGCGTGAAAAATGCCATGGTGGTGTACGGATTGGACGGATTGGATGAGATTTCCATGAGCGCCCCCACAAACGTCTGTGAAGTGCGGGACGGGGTTTTCCGTAATTATGTCATGGAACCGGAGCAGTTTGGCATGGCAAGGTGCCGGAAAGAGGATTTGGAAGGCGGTACGCCGGAGGAAAACGCGAGGATTACCCGTGCCATTTTAAGCGGGGAGAAGGGACCGAAGACCGATGCGGTAGTGTTAAACTCGGCGGCGGCGCTCTGCGTGGCGGATGCGGGGCTGACCATGGATACGGCGGTGGAAAAGATACGGGAAGTTTTGGACAGCGGCAGGGCATTGGAACAGTTGGAGCGGTTTATCAGCATGTCAAAGGAGTAAGGGATGGGACGGACGGTATTGGATGAAATTGCGGAGCGGACGGCAGTCCGCGTAGGGGAGCTTAAGAAGAAAAGGGATTTGGCAGATGTCAGGCGGGAAGCGGAAGGGATGGGAAAACCGGCGGGGGACCGGTTCCCGTTCCGGGAGGCGCTTGCCGTGCCGGACCTTTCGTTTATCTGTGAGGTGAAGAAGGCTTCGCCCTCCAAGGGGGTCATTGCGGAGGAATTTCCGTACCTTGCCATCGCAAAAGAATACGAAGCGGCGGGGGCGGCGGCAATTTCCGTGCTGACGGAGCCGTATTATTTCCTCGGCAGCGATGCGTATTTGGAGGAAATTGCAAAGGCGGTGTCCGTTCCGCTGCTGCGCAAGGATTTTACGGTGGATGCGTACCAGATATACGAAGCGCGGCTCCTCGGTGCGTCGGCGGTATTGCTCATTGCCGCCCTGTTAAACGGCGGACAGATAAAGGAGTATCTCGCCGTCGCACGCAGCCTCGGGCTTTCCGCTTTGGTGGAGGTGCATACGGAGGCGGAGATGGAGACGGCGCTGCAAAGCGGGGCGGATATCATCGGTGTCAATAACCGTGACCTGCATACTTTTGAAGTGGATATCCGCACCAGCGTGCGTCTGCGGAAATTGGCGCCGGACGGAATCCTGTTTGTGGCGGAAAGCGGCATACGGACGCCGGAGGATGTGGCGGTGCTGCGGGAGCAGAAGGTGGATGCCGTACTGGCAGGGGAAATTTTGATGAGAAGCGTCGATAAGAGACGGCAGTTGGAAATCCTGAGGAACGGGGGAAAATCATGCAAAACCGGTAACAGCGGGGAAGCAGCGGACGGCTGCACGGACGGAAAAGGGGAAGGGACGGAGGCGCTATGACGAAAATTAAAATATGCGGGCTGATGCATGACTGCGATGTGGATTTCGTGAACGAAGCCCGTCCCGATTATGTGGGATTTGTTTTCGCCCCCACAAGGCGGGAAATTTCCGCAGCGGATGCCCGCCGGTTCCGGGAGAATCTGGCAGGCGGGATAACGGCGGTTGGGGTGTTTGTGGATAAGGAGCCGGAGCAGGTGGCATGGCTGCTTGGGGAAGGCATTATCCAAATGGCACAGCTCCACGGGCAGGAGGATGCGTCATATGTGGAATGGCTGAAAATCCATACCGGTTGTCCGGTCATCAAAGCCCTGCACCCGGAGCAGAGGAACGGTATGGCGCTTTACGGGGATTATGTAAAAGCGGGGGTGGATTATTTCCTGTATGACAGCGGCAGCGTGACGGTTGCCGGAGGAACGGGAAGAACGTTTGACTGGGGCTTGCTCCCGCAGGGAAAGTGTCCTTTTTTCCTGGCAGGGGGGCTGCATGCCGGGAACATTGCGGAAGCGCTCCGCAGGGTGTCGCCTTACGGGGTGGATATCAGCAGCGGCGTGGAAACGGACGGCAGGAAAGACAGAAAGAAAATATTGGAAATCGTAAGGAGAGTTAAGAATGGGTAAAGGAAGATACGGGGAACACGGCGGACAGTATATCCCGGAGACGCTGATGAACGAAATCATGAAATTGGAAGAAAGCTACGAATATTACAAAAACGATCCGGCGTTTTGCAGGGAATTGGATGACTTGTTAAAAAATTATGCCGGACGTCCGTCGCTTTTGTATTATGCGGGGAAGATGACACGGGATTTGGGCGGCGCGAAAATTTACATCAAGCGGGAGGATTTAAACCATACCGGTTCCCACAAGATCAATAACGTGCTGGGGCAGGCGTTGCTGGCAAAGAAGATGGGGAAAACGCGGATTATCGCGGAAACCGGAGCGGGACAGCACGGAGTCGCGGCGGCTACGGCGGCGGCGCTGCTTGGTTTGGAATGCGAGATTTTCATGGGAAAGGAAGATACGGAGCGGCAGAAGTTAAATGTGTACCGGATGGAGCTTTTGGGCGCGAAGGTGCATCCGGTGACGACGGGAACCATGACGTTAAAAGACGCAGTGAACGAAACCATGCGGGAGTGGACGAAACGGGTGGACGATACCCTGTATGTGCTCGGCTCCGTAATGGGCCCCCATCCGTTTCCGATGATTGTCAGGGATTTCCAAAGCGTCATTAGCAGGGAAGCAAGGGAACAGATTTTGGAATACGAAGGGAAATTACCTTCTGCGGTAGTGGCATGTGTGGGCGGCGGCAGCAATGCCATGGGCATGTTTTATAACTTTATCAACGATAAGGAAGTGCGTCTGATTGGCTGTGAGGCGGCGGGAAAGGGAATCCATACCGACAAGCACGCCGCTACCATTGCCAAAGGAAGCCCCGGCATTTTCCACGGAATGAAGTCTTATTTCTGCCAGGACGAATACGGGCAGATTGCCCCGGTTTATTCCATTTCCGCAGGACTGGACTATCCGGGTATCGGACCGGAACATGCCCACCTGCACGATACGGGCAGGGCACAGTACGTACCGGTAACGGATGAGGAAGCGGTGGAGGCTTTTGAATACCTGGCGAGGACGGAAGGAATCATCTGCGCCATCGAAAGCGCCCATGCGGTAGCCCATGCCCGTAAGATAGCGCCCGGAATGGGAAAGGATGAAAATATCATTATCTGTCTGTCGGGACGCGGCGACAAGGATGTGGCGGCAATCGCGCGCTACCGGGGCGTGAATCTGACGGATGAATGACTGTGCGGAAACCGCCAATGGAAAGGGTGGAAAGCGGAAAAGGTAGAAAACGGAAAATAAAAAAGAGGAAAAATAAAAAAGAGGAAAAATAAAAAAACGGAAAAACAAAAAAGGAGAAGGAAAGGCATGAGGAAAAAGAAGACGGAAATAAAAATACGGGATGCTTTCGACCATGGCAAAGCATTCATCGGGTTTGTGACGGGGGGCGACCCGTCCATGGAAAAAAGTGAGGAATTTATCCTGAAAATGGTAGAGGCAGGGTGTGATTTAATCGAAATCGGAATCCCGTTTTCCGACCCGATTGCGGAAGGGGCGGTCATTCAGGAGGCAAACCTCCGAGCCCTTTCGGCAGGGGCTACCACAGACAAACTGTTCGGGTTGGCGGCGCGGGTGCGGGAAAAGACGGACGTACCGCTGGTATTCCTTACCTATGTAAATCCGGTGTTCCATTACGGGTATGACGCGTTCTGCGCCAAATGCAGGGAAGCGGGAGTGAACGGCCTGATTATCCCGGATCTGCCTTACGAGGAAAGGGGGGAACTGCTTCCGTTTGCCAGGGCGCATCAAGTGGAGGTGGTTTCGCTGGTGGCGCCCACTTCGGAACAGAGAATCCGTGCCATCGCTTCGGAAGCGGAAGGGTTTGTTTATGTGGTATCATCCATGGGAGTGACCGGGGTAAGGAATGAAATTAAAACGGATTTGGGGGCGATGCTGGCACAGGTGAAAGCCGCTGCAAAGATACCCGCCGCAGTGGGGTTTGGCGTAAGCACACCTGCCCAGGCGGCGGAGATTGCAAGGATTGCGGACGGGGTAATCGTCGGCAGCGCAATCGTGGATATCATCGGGAGATACGGGGAGGATGCGGCGGAACATTTGTATACGTATGTGAAAGGGATGAAGGATGCCATGGGATAAGATTTTTGGCGCAGGATTCCCCCGCTTATTCCTTGGACAGCATTTCATCCGCTTCCGCCACGGACGCCATGTAAAATCCGGGCAGGAGCTTGGCGTTCAACTCCGGTACGGAATATTCCGTCAGGTATTCCAGTTTGTTCCAATCCCCGTTTTCATAGCAGACGGCGATGTCCAACAGACGTTTCAGGAAACAGTCCTTCCCGGACAGGGCGTCGCGGACAATGGACGGGATTTGGATATCCCCCAGCATTTCCTGCGGGTCATGGCTTCCGGTCATGAGGATGGAGAGCATACCGGCGCTGTATGCCTCGGAGACGGAATTGCCCCTGCCGGATTCCTGTGCCAGTTTTTCGCACAGGAAAGCGCGGATTAGGGCGGTACGGACCAGCTCGTCGGAGCGCGTGTTTGTCACGTTGCGTAAAAGAATGAGCATTATCCAGCGGCGTACTTCCGCATCCCCCATCATGACGAGGGCACGGTTAATGGAAGTGATGTTATTGCCGCGGTAATACTGGAGCGTTTTCATCCGCCGCAGTAATTTATAAGTCAGGTGGGCATCGGAGTTGATAATCCACGCAATGTTGTTTAAGTTGATGTCGGGGGCATTGATTTCCCTGGCGAGCTTCATGTAGGAAACGGAGGATATCTCCATACTGCTTTTCTTCATCATAATGGGTTTGGAAAAATAATAGCCCTGGAAAAGCTGGCAGCCTAAGGATATGGCTTCCTGCACGTCTTCTTTTGTCTCCACTTTTTCCGCCAAAAGGATTTTTCCGGCATTTACCAGCGCGGGGGCAAAGGCGGCGCGCTGTTCTTTGGTCGTATCGATAAAATCTATTTTGATAATGTCAATCAGGGAAAGAATCTCCGCTGGGATATCGGTACCCACGTAATCGTCCAGCGCCACATCGAAACCGGCGGATTTTAACGTATAGAGGGCATCGATGACTTCAATGGTAAACGCCACATTTTCCAATATTTCCACGACAAACTGTTCGGGATCCAAAAGGTAAGCAGCCTTGTTTAACAGGTATCCGTCCGCGAAATTGACAAAGGCTTTTTTGCCGTTGGTTAATTCATGCATCCCGAAATTCAGGATGGCTTCGGAAATAACCGTACCGGTTGCCTCATCGTCGCCCACGGCGGAAGCGCCCGAAATATTCTGTGCGGTATTGCGGTATAAAAGCTCATAAGCCTGCACATGTCCCGTGGCGTCAAAAATAGGCTGTCTGGCGATATAAACGGACTGGCTGTCCGGAGTTTTTGTATCTTCCAGCTGGAAATTGTTTGTGGGTTCCATGGATTTTAATCCTTTCCTGATATAACGTCATTTTTGTGATGGGAGGGCGTGCTTGGCATACCCTTTTTATTTTAGCACATAATGTGCCAATATCAAATAGTATTTTTTCCATGAAAGTTTCGTAGGGGTAATGATTTGCCGGAATGTTGTGTTGGGGGGCGGACGCCCGTGCGAAAGTTTTTTTAGTGGCCCACAGCAGCGCAACTGCCTGTCCCGGTTTTCCGTGCACTTTTTTCGGCTGGAGGTTTCTAAGCAG